>NZ_JBIVBY010000004.1:0-255924 GCF_044746405.1 Pseudomonas sp. NPDC086251 | reverse complement strand
CGCGGAGTAACTTGTGATGCTGATAATCTTGTTGACTATCAGTCTGACTCCACAAGCACCCACACGAATTGCTTGATTCAGTTGTTAAAGAGCGGTGGGCTGAGTCTTTCGTCTCAACCGAGGCGCGCATTCTACAGCAGCGCCAATTGCTGTCAAGCGGTTATTTTTCGAAGTTTTCAAAGTTTCCTTTGCAACTTCAACCACTTGCGCTTCCGATCTCTCGTTAGCGGGAGGCGAATTCTACAGCGTTACTCGCTGCTGTCAACACCTCTTTTCCGCCGCTTTCGACCGAGAAGATCGAATCGTTGATAAGGCGACAACACACTGCCTTAAACAACTCCTTCCTGGCTTCGATGACCTGAAGCCACCTGCTGCCGAAAACTGCGTAACTCTTTGTTTACCAAGGAGTTTCCCGTTTCGACTGCGCCGGAAGTGGGGCGAATTATAGACACTCAGGATTTGCCGTCAACCGTTAATTACTCTTTTCTATCAGAAGGCCAAAATCACTGCTTATATATAGACGCGCCGGCACCGATTGCGCAGTATATTGCCCAACACCTAGAGCAACACTCGAGCTTCCTACTTCGGACGATGCCACGTAATGAATGACCAACCCCGCAGCCTTGCCTCAACCCTGTTCTCGGTTGGCCTGCTTATAGTAGCCATGGCGTCGATCCAGTCCGGAGCTTCCCTGGCCAAAAGCATGTTCCCTCTTATCGGCGCCCAAGGGACGACCACGCTGCGACTGATCTTCGCCAGCATTATCATGGTGCTGCTACTGCGCCCATGGCGGGCGAAGCTCACCGCAAAGTCCCTGCGCACTGTCATCGTCTACGGGATGGCCCTGGGCGGCATGAACTTGCTCTTCTATATGTCCTTGCGCACGGTCCCCTTGGGGATCGCAGTAGCGCTGGAGTTCACCGGTCCACTGGCGGTTGCGATCTATGCCTCGCGGCGTGCGATCGACTTTTTATGGATCGCCCTGGCTAGCGTCGGCTTGCTGCTGTTAATACCGACAGGAGAAGCGAGCGCAGGCATCGATCTGGTCGGTGCCGGTTATGCCCTGGGCGCGGGGGTCTGCTGGGCGCTGTACATTCTGTTCGGTCAAAAGGCCGGCGCAGACAACGGCGTGCAGACGGCGGCGCTGGGGGTCATGATTGCCGCCCTGTTCGTAGCACCTTTCGGGATTGCCCATGCGGGTGCCGCGCTTCTGAACCCTTCGCTGATCCCCGTAGCCATCGGTGTCGCCCTTCTCTCCACAGCGCTCCCCTACACCTTGGAGATGGTCGCTCTCACGCGAATGCCAACCCGCACCTTTGGCACGCTGATGAGCATTGAACCGGCGATTGGCGCGCTGTCCGGCCTGCTGTTCCTCCAGGAATACCTCTCACTGTCACAGTGGATGGCCATCATGTGCATTATTTTGGCGTCCGTCGGCGCGACCATGACCATGGGGAGCACCGCGAAGCCCGCGGTCGCGGCAGATTGAAACAGGATTTGACGCGGGTCTGGTATTTACCGCTCAATTAGGCCATGTTTAGGCCGTAACCCAGTGTCAGACATGGACTTTTCACGACAGGGATATCAGAGCGCTTCGAACGAAAGCGAATACAGCCAGACCCGGGCGCCAGATCCGGGAATGCTATAAGGACAGCAATGAAACGAATTTTGCTACTGATCGCCGTACTTGCAGTTGCGGGCTGCGCGGCGACCTCGGAAACGCATGTCAAACGGGGCAAGAAGGGGCTTCATATCAACTGTTCCGGGCTATCGTCCACCTGGGACAAGTGCTACACCAGCGCCGCCAACTCCTGTGCCCCCAAGGGCTACAAGGTGATCGCCAAGTCGGGGGACTCGGTGGAAGAACCAGGCGATTATCCGTTTGGGCTCAACCCTGCCGGCTATACCAGCCGCAGCATGATCGTCATCTGCAAGTAGATTGATGCCGTCTTGTCAGGTTCTTGGACTTGCGATCTGGCGGCCAATTTCATCATAGCTGGACTTCAAAACGGCGCGCTGGATGTCTGGCGTAGCCAGCATACGCGCCACCACCAACGCACCGATGCACTGCGACAGAATTGCCCAGGCCAGGCTGTCGCTTTCCAGAACGCGCGCCCAACTCTCCTGAAGCCTGCAAATCCAGGCCTCCGCCTGCTGACGAATTATAACGTCTGAGCGGGCGATTTCAGCGCCCAGTGTCGGCAACGCACAGCCGGATTCCGGGTGCTCGACATGGGCCATGGTCAGGTAATGTTTCAGGCAGCGTTCGAGCCGCTCACGGTCTTGCTCGCCTCCCAGTCGCGCCAGGCTTTGCCCCAACTCTCGCTCGACAATTGAAGCGAACAATTCGTCCTTCGACGAAAAGTGACTGTAAAAAGCCCCGCCACTCAAGCCGATAGCCTTCATCAAGCCGTCGACACCCACCGTTGAAAAACCAGACTTCTTCGCCGACAGCGCACTGCTTTGCAACAGTTTCTCTTTGGTTTCCAGCTTGTGATTGGCCGAGTAACGCATTGCCTTGCCCTCAGGATTGATCGCCTTGACGCCTGTCGAATCGTAGCATAACGTTCGTTCAGTTAACGATCGTTTAGCAAAGGGAACTACCCATGAATAATAAGAAGGTCGTACTGGTTGTCGGCGCAGGTGATGCCACGGGCGGCGCTATTGCCAAGCGTTTTGCCGAGGAAGGTTTTGTCGCCTGCGTTACTCGCCGCAGTGCAGACAAACTCCAGCCATTGGTGGATGCCATCAAGGCCAATGGCGGTGAAGCACACGGTTTTGCCTGCGATGCGCGCAAGGAGGAGGACGTGATTGCGCTGGTCGAGCAGATTGAAAGTCAGATAGGCCCTATCGAAGCGTTCGTCTTCAACATCGGCGCCAATGTGCCGTGCAGCATTCTCGAAGAAACCGCGCGCAAATATTTCAAGATCTGGGAGATGGCCTGCTTCTCGGGGTTTCTCAACGCGCGTGAAGTGGCCAAGCGCATGGCCAAGCGTCAACGCGGCACCATTCTGTTCACCGGTGCCACTGCCGGTATGCGTGGCGCAGCAGGGTTTGCGGCGTTCGCCGGCGCCAAGCACGGGATTCGGGCCCTGGCACAAAGCATGGCCCGTGAGTTGGGGCCGATGAATATTCACGTTGCCCACGTGGTTGTCGACGGTGCCATCGATACCGATTTTATCCGCGAAAGCTTTCCAGAGAAGTACGCGACCAAGGATGAGGACGGCATCCTCAATCCCGAGCACATCGCCGAGAACTATTGGTACTTGCACAGCCAACCGCGCGATGCGTGGACATTCGAGCTGGATCTGCGGCCCTGGAGCGAACGCTGGTAAGCCCACCCCCCAATAACAATAAGCAGAGTGCATCGTTCATGAGCAAAACCGTTGAGTTCTATTTTGACCTTGGCAGCCCGGCCACCTACCTGGCGTATACCCAACTGCCGAAGATCTGCGCGCAGACCGACAGCCAGCTGATCTACATTCCCATGCTGCTGGGTGGCGTCTTCAAGGCAACCGGCAACGCCTCCCCGGCGATGATCCCGGCCAAGGGCCGCTACATGTTCCAGGACCTGGACCGCTACGCCGAGCGTTACGGCGTGCCGTTGAAGTTCAACCCGCACTTTCCGATCAACACCCTGATGCTCATGCGCGCCGTGACGGGCATGCAGTTGCGCCATCCCGAGCGTTTCCAGGCGTTCATCGATTGCCTGTTTCATGCCCTTTGGGTTGAAGGCCTCAGCCTGGATGACCCGGCGACCGTGGCGGCAGTGCTGACCCAGAACGGTTTCGATCCGAACGCTGTCATGGCGCTGACCGCCGATGAGGACGTCAAAGCCACGCTCAAGGACAACACCGAGAAAGCCGTACAACGAGGCGTATTCGGCGCCCCCAGCATGTTTGTCGATAATCAACTGTTCTTCGGCCAGGACCGACTGGACTTCGTCCTTGAAGCCTTGAGTTAAATCTCGACGACCAACCGTCCCTGCGCAGCGCCCGAAACCAGCAGTTCATGGGCGGCTTCGGCGCTGTGCAGTGTGAAATGCCGCGGGTCGAGCAACGGTTTCAACTGGCCCGCCTCGATCAACTGCGCGGCTTCCCGAAGAATCTCCCCATGCTGTTCACGCCCATTGCCAGTCAACAGAGGCAACAAGGTGAACACCCCGGAGTAGGTCGCGGCCCGAAACGACAGCGGCGCCAAACTGTGTTGGCCCCAACCGAGGCAACTCAGCACATGGCCGTGGTAAACCCGTGCGGCCTTGAATGACGCATCCAGGGTTTCGCCGCCCACTGTGTCATAGACAATATCAAAGCCCTCCCCAGCCGTATGCTCAGCCACGTAGTCTTCAACCGAAGACGACCGGTAATCAATGAAGGTTGCACCGAAGCCTTCGATGATCGCCTGATGCCGGGCTGACCCTGTGGCAAACACCTCGGCACCGAAAGCGCGGGCTATTTGCACCGCAACGTGTCCGACACCGCCCGCGCCACCGTGAATCAGCACCTTCTGCCCAGCCCGCACATGAGCCCGGTCCACCAAGCCTTCCCACGCCGTGATCAGAACCAACGGCAACCCGGCCGCCTCACGCATGCTCAGATTGACCGGTTTACGTGCCAGCAGCCGCGCATCGACCACCGCAAACTCCGCAAGCGAACCCTGGGCCCCGCCGATGCCGGTCGCCATCGCGTAGACCTCATCGCCGGGCAACCATCCACTGACGCCCTCCCCCAAGGCCTCAACTATGCCCGCCAGGTCCATCCCCAATACCGTCGGCAACGGCTGACGGGCATGGGCGGCCTGACCCGCACGAATTTTTCCATCCAGTGGATTTACCCCACTGGCTTTGATCCGGACCAGCACTTCACCCACACCCGGTACGGGCCGTTGAATGGAAGCCAAGCGTAACGGCCCATTGGCCGAATCAACAATCAGAGCGCGCATTTCAAGTGAGTCAGTCATTTCGCAAATTCCCGTCAGAGGTGGCTGTGGGATTAATCTTCCTCCCTGCCACTCATGCCGATAAGACGCCATATAGCTATAGTGACCATGCCCATTTGGCATCAATGAGAAACCCCGTGGATAAACTCAATGCAATGGCGATTTTCGTCCGCGTGGTCGAATGCGGTAGCTTTTCTGCCGTCGCCCGGGAGTTGCAGACCAGCCAGCCAACCATCAGCAAGGTCCTGCAAGCGCTGGAAAGCGAATTGGGTGGAAAGCTGATTTCCCGCAGCACCCGAAAGCTGTCGCTGACTGACGAAGGTCAGCGCTACTACAACGAATGTCGACAAATCCTGGCGGCAGTCGATGCCGCGGAGCACAGCTTCCAATCCGGCCGGGAAAGCATCGCCGGCCACCTGAGAATCGGTTCCTCGGTCAGCTTCGGGCGCTTGCAGATTGCCCCGCGACTACCGGAGTTCCTCAAACGCTATCCACAGGTTCAAATCGACCTGCAACTGAGCGATCAAAATCAGGACCTGGTCAGTGAAGGGCTGGATGTCACATTTCGAATTGGCGAGTTGAACGACAGCGGCTTGATCGCCCGCCACATCGGCACGACCCACCGAGTGACCGTCGCCGCCCCCGACTACCTGGCGCTACACGGCCAGCCACAAACGCCGGATGAACTGCGTAAGCACAACTGCCTGCGGTTCAACCTGCTGAACAGTCAAAACCTGTGGGTTTACGAAAGAGACGCCCGTCGCCACGAAGTGCGGATAACGGGCAACGCGCAAAGCAACAACTCCGAGGCGATCCGCGAGATGGTGCTGGGGGGATTGGGGATTTCGCTGTCGCCGGTATGGTTGTTCAGTGAGGACCTGAATGCCGGGCGAGTGCAGGCGATTTTGCAGGACTACACCGCGCAGTCACTGCCAATTCATGCGGTGTCCCCGGCGAATCGTCGCCAATCCGCCAGGGTCAAAGCCTTTGTCGACTACATGAGTCAGGCGCTGGAAACAGCGCCTGAACTTCAACCGATCAGATAGCCGCCGTGCGGGTGTTCAACCAGTCGAGCGCTGCGCCGTCCAGCAACGGACTCAAGCGCTCGCGCACCTCGGCGTGGTAGGCGTTAAACCACTGCTTCTCTTCCAGCGTCAGCAGCGACGGCTCCAGGCAACGGGTGTCGATCGGGCACAGGGTCAGGGTTTCGAACTTCAGGAACTCACCGAATTCGCTTTTGCCGGCCTCGCGGTTCAACACCAGGTTCTCGATCCGCACACCCCAGCGGCCTGGACGATAAGTACCCGGCTCGATGGACGTGATCATGCCCGGCTGCATCGCGGTTTGCGGTGCGGCGGCGGCCTGATAGGCGATGACCTGCGGACCTTCGTGAACGTTCAGGAAGTAGCCGACGCCATGCCCGGTGCCGTGACCGTAGTCGACGCTTTCGGCCCAGATCGGCGCGCGGGCAATCGAATCCAGCAACGGCGACAGAATGCCTTTCGGGAATTGCGCGCGGGACAAGGCAATCACGCCTTTGAGCACTCGCGTGCAATCGCGCTTCTGCTCATCCGTCGGCGTACCGACGGGCACCATCCGCGTGATGTCGGTCGTGCCGCCCAGGTACTGGCCGCCGGAGTCGATCAGCAACAGACCGTCACCCTCGATCACCGCGTGTTCTTCTTCGGTGGCGTGGTAGTGCGGCATCGCGCCATTGGCGTTGAACGCGGCGATGGTGTTGAAACTCAGCGACACATAACCCGGACGTCGGGTACGCGCAGCCGTGAGGTGTTCGTCGATGGTCAGTTCGGTGATGCGCTCTCGCCCCAGCGCCGAGTCCAGCCAGGTGAAGAATTCGCACAGCGCCGCGCCGTCCTGCTCCATGGCCTGACGAATGTGCTCGGCATCGGCCAGGCTTTTCTGCGACTTGGCCAATGTCGTCGGGTTCAGGCCTTCGATCAGTTTCACACCGCTGTTGAGGTTATCCAGCAAACCGGCGGTGACGCGCCCCGGATCGACTTGCAGGCTCGCACCGCTCGGCACTGCGCGCAGGGCATCGGCCACTTCGCTGTAATCGCGCAGGGTCACGCCGTCCTGTTCGAGGAGGGCACGCAGCTCGGCATCGACCTTGCTCAGGGCGACGAACAGGGTCGCCTGTTGTTGGCTGATCAACGCGAAAGAAACAAACACCGGGTTGAACGACACATCGCCGCCGCGCAGGTTGAACAGCCAGGCGATGTCGTCGAGGGTGGCGATGAAATGCCAGTCGGCACCGCGATCTTTCAACACCTCACGCAGCTTGGCGAGTTTCTCGCCGCGGCTCACTGTCGCCTGTGGCGGCAAGTGCTGATAGATCGGTTCGTTCGGCAGCGTCGGGCGGTCGCTCCAGACTTCGTTCAACAGGTCGATGTCAGTGCGAAGTCGGGCGCCGCGCTCTTCGAGTTTGCTACCCAGCGTACGTGCCGAGGCAACCGCCATAACCGCCCCATCCACCGCGACCACGCCACCTTCAGGCGTTTGCTCGGCCAGCCAGTCCAGCGGGCTCGGTTGACCCGGTTGCAGCTTGACCAGTTCGATGCCGCTGCCCTTGAGTTCCTTGGTCGCTTGTTCCCAATAACGGCTGTCGGCCCAGACGCCGGCAAAGTCCGGCGTCACGATCAGCGTGCCGACCGAGCCATGGAAGCCCGACAACCATTGCCGTCCTTGCCAATAGCCCGGCAGGTATTCCGACAGGTGCGGGTCGGCCGACGGCACCAGCAGGGCGTGAATGCCCTCCCGGCTCATCAGCTCGCGGGTTTGCGCCAGGCGCTGGGGCACCGATCCATTGATCGAAGGCTGCGTACTCATCATGTCTCCTGCTAATCACTTAATCATTATTGTTAAGTGCCGATCCAGGTCGGCGCTTCAAGGCGCTACTGCCAGAATGCCGGGGCACTGGCGCAGGCTGTTTTAATCAGGTGTGCGGCTTGATCGATATCCTGCTCGGTGGTGAAACGTCCCAGGCTCAAGCGAATGGTGCGGCTCGCCGAGCGGGCGTCATGCCCCAGGGCCAGCAGCACGTGGGACGGAGCATTGCTGGCGGAGTTGCAGGCCGAGGTCGCGGAAAACGCGATCGAGGCGCTCAACGCCGCGGAATTGAACTCGCCTTCATTGAAGGTCAGGCTCAGGGTATGGGGAATACGCTGGGTCGCGCTGCCATTGAGGCGCACGCCGGGAATGCTCAGCAACTGCTCGAGCAAGCGTTCACGCAGACGCACGATCGTGGCTTTTTCTTCATCGAACACCGACGCCGCCAATGCGAAGGCAATGCCCATGGCCGCGATCTGGTGAGTCGCCAGTGTGCCGGAACGCAAACCACCTTCGTGACCGCCACCATGTATCTGCGCCTGCAAGCGCTGCTGCGCGCGAGGGCCGACATACAACGCGCCGATGCCCTTGGGGCCGTAGATTTTGTGCGCCGAAAATGACATCAAGTCCACTGGCCACTCGGCCAGGTCGATCGTCACTTTGCCCGCACCTTGGGCGGCGTCGACATGGAACAACGCGTCACGATCACGCACCACCTGGCCGATGGCCCGGATGTCGTTGACGGTGCCCAGCTCGTTATTGACCAGCATCAGCGACACCAGAAAGGTGTCCTCGCGCATCGCTTCGCTGACGGCTCGCGCGGTGATCAGACCTTCGCTGTCTGGCACCAGATAGGTCACGGCAACGCCGGCGTCCTGCAATTGTCTAGCGGTGTCGAGAATGGCTTTGTGTTCGATCTGGCTGGTGATGATGTGGCCACCCGCAACGCCACGCGCCTGGGCAACCCCCTTGAGCGCAAGGTTGTTGGATTCGGTGGCGCCGGAGGTCCAGACGATCTGCTCAGCCTGGGCACCGACCAGTTCGGCCACTTGCTGCCGCGCCTGCTCGACCGAACGTCGGGCCTGTTGGCCGAACGCGTGGGAGCTGGACGCCGGGTTGCCGAAGTTGCCGGAAAAACCCAGGCACTCGACCATGACCTTGATGACTCGCTCATCCACCGGCGTGGTGGCGGCGTAGTCGAAATACAACGGACGTTTATTCATAAAAGACTCGCAGAGCGTGTTCCGGGATCAGGAAGCTCGTTGCTGGAAACGTCAAAGCGCCGCCTCGTGAGCGACGCTGAATCATCAGCACGTCAGCAATACCTGATCGGAGGCCGTTAAAGAAGTACAACTTCATTTAAAAGTGCGTAGGAACGCTCCTGAAGTCGAGCTTAACAGGCATCGGGCAACCGGTTGAAGCAATGCGTCAGCTAAAGCTTTCAAGCAACAACGGATACAGCGAAACCACCAGCAGCGTGGCCATGCCCCAGTTGAACAGGCGCAGCCAGCGGCGATCTTTCAAGACGTTGCGCAACAGCGTGCCGCAGGCGGCCCAGACGCTGACACTCGGCAGGTTGATCAGGGCGAAGACTGCGGCAATCACGATCACATTGGTGAAGTAACCCTGCATGGGCGTGTAGGTGCTGATAGCACCGATGGCCATGATCCAGGCCTTGGGATTGACCCACTGGAAGGCTGCCGCGCCCAGGTAACTGATCGGTTTGCCTTCGCTCTGCTCACTGTCCGAGACCGGCCCCGAATGAGCAATTTTCCACGCCAGGTACAGCAAGTACGCCGCGCCCACATAACGCAGGACGGTGTAAAGCAACGGATAAGTTTGAAACACAGCGCCCAGACCGAAACCCACGGCCACGACCAGCACGAAGAAGCCGCAGGTGATGCCGAGCATATGGGGGATGGTACGGTTAAAGCCGAAGTTCACGCCCGATGCCAGCAACATGGTGTTGTTCGGGCCCGGCGTGATCGAGGTGACGAGGGCAAACAGGGCGAGCCAAGTAGCAGGTCGAGGGAGAGTGTCATGAGGGGCAGTCCATCAGGGTCAGTCAGGTATTGACCCTATCGCACCCCTTGCCGGAAACCCATGGACAGTTGGGCGAAAGTTGCAGCGGTACAGTTTTGGTTCAGCTTGGGCGACCGTGCAGCTGTACAGCACGCTCGGCATTCATTTCGCCTTGATTGTCGAAGCTGAAAGACTTTTGCGGCTGGCCGAGCAATTCGGCTTTTTTCGCGTGGTACTCGTCAAAGGACAAGCCGCGGCGATTCAGCGCTTCCAGTGCCAATTCCTTGGTTTCTTCAGCGGTGTAAGGCCGCAGTTCGGGGGACACGTGGCTGGCACATCCGGCGAGAACAGAGACGGCGAGCAGCAGGAAAGTGGCGATTAGAGGTTTCATTGTGGGCGTCCTGGCATCTGGGTTCGAGGCAATGAACACAGGCTACGCCGGGCATCCGATGAGCAGAAATCAACGCTCTCGATAGTGGCTATCAACTTTGCCTAATGCTGCGCCGGCAGCGTGCCTCATATCTCCAAACGATCTATAAATAGTAATTTAAGATCCTTTACGGAATAACAACGAGCCTTTATAACAACTCCATCGCTTCACGCACTGTTGCCCAGGCAACTGTTTGCCAGGCAACAGCCATTCAACAAACAGCCCTGCGAATCAAACAGCATTAACCGGTCAACGCGCTGAAAGCCCCGCCAATCGGGGCTCCGACGGATTGGTACAGCTTTTGCTCAAGCCCTGTGACTACTCACTGCTCGCTGAGCAACTGTTTAAAAAGGAACTGATCATGTCGCGTCCATTGAAAGTCGTTGCCCTCTCCGGCGGTACCTGGCGTCCGTCTCGCACGTTGGTGCTGACCCAGGCGCTGTTGGCGCAGTTGGCCGAGCAACTGCCGATCGAGAGCAAGCTGATTGAACTGGGTGACATCGCCCGCCCACTGGGCGCGGCCCTGTCCCGTCAGGAATTGAGCGCCGAGATCGAGGCCGAGTTGCAAGCCATCGAAAACGCCGACCTGCTGATTGTCGCCGCGCCGGTTTATCGCGGCTCCTACCCGGGCCTGCTCAAGCACCTGTTCGACCTGATCGACCTCAATGCGCTGATCGACACCCCGGTGCTGCTGGCCGCCACCGGTGGCAGCGAGCGTCATGCGCTGATGCTCGATCATCAGTTGCGGCCGCTGTTCAGTTTCTTCCAGGCCCTGACCTTGCCGATTGGTGTCTATGCCACCGAAGCCGATTTCTCCAATTACCAAATAACCAGTGAACTGCTAAAGGCCCGCATTCAACTGGCTGCAGAACGCGCGGCGCCGTTGTTCGGCGTGCACCCAAAAAATCTGCTGAAAATCGCTTAAGGATTTCTTCATGGATGTTTTCTGGTTTCTGCCCACCCACGGCGACGGCCATTACCTGGGCACCACCCAGGGCGCTCGCCCGGTGACGCTCAACTATCTGAAACAAGTCGCACAGGCTGCCGACAGCCTTGGCTACCACGGCGTACTGATTCCCACCGGGCGTTCCTGCGAAGACTCGTGGGTGATCGCTTCGGCGCTGGTGCCGTTGACCGAACGCCTGCGGTATCTGGTGGCGATCCGCCCGGGGATTATCTCGCCGACGGTTTCGGCACGCATGGCCGCCACGCTGGATCGGCTGTCCAACGGTCGATTGCTGATCAACGTCGTGACGGGCGGTGACCCGGATGAAAACCGTGGCGACGGGATCTTCCTCGATCACAGTGAGCGCTACGAAGTCACCGACGAGTTCCTGCAAATCTGGCGTCGGGTGTTGCAAGGTGAATCAGTGGATTTCGAAGGCAAACACCTGCAAGTGCAGAACGCCAAAGCGCTGTATCCGCCGGTGCAAAAACCCTATCCGCCGTTGTACTTCGGTGGATCCTCGGAAGCGGCCCATGACCTCGCCGCCGAGCAGGTCGACGTCTACCTGACCTGGGGCGAGCCACCGGCCGCCGTGGCGGAAAAACTTGCCGATGTGCGTGAACGTGCCGCGCGCAACGGGCGCACGGTGAAGTTCGGGATTCGCTTGCACGTGATCGTGCGCGAGACCGCCGAAGAGGCGTGGAAAGCCGCCGACAAACTGATCGAACACATCAGCGACGAGACCATCGCCGCCGCGCAGAAATCGTTCTCGCGCTTCGATTCCGAAGGTCAGCGACGCATGGCTGCCTTGCATGACGGGCGTCGCGACAACCTGGAAATCGCGCCCAACCTGTGGGCCGGTGTCGGCCTGGTACGCGGCGGTGCCGGAACGGCGTTGGTCGGCGATCCGCAGCAAGTGGCGGCGCGAATCAAGGAATACGCCGACCTGGGGATCGAGAGTTTCATCTTCTCCGGCTATCCGCACCTTGAAGAGGCGTATCGCTTTGCCGAGCTGGTGTTCCCGCTGTTGCCCGAGCCGTACGCCAGCCTTGCCGGGCGCGGCGTCACCAACCTCACCGGACCGTTTGGCGAAATGATCGCCAATGATGTGCTGCCCGCCAAAGCCACGGCCTGACCCACGCAGCTCTTGTAGGAGCGAGGCTTGCCCGCGAAGAAGGCACCGCGGTGTATCTGATGGACCGCGTTATCGTTCTTCGCGGGCAAGCCTCGCTCCTACGAGGGGCGTCGTACATAAAAGGAAATTCGTGTGACGGCCAAACCGCAAAGCGCCCTGATATCCCCGCTGCAAACCGCTCGCCAGTTGGCCGCCGAGTTTGCCCTGACCGCTGTCGAGCGCGACGAGAGAGGCGGCACGCCCAAGGCTGAACGTGACGCCTTGCGTCACAGCGGCCTGCTCGCCTTGAGCATTCCCACCCAGTTCGGCGGCCTCGGTGCCAGTTGGAGTGACACCCTCAACATCGTGCGCGAGTTCGCCAAGGTCGACAGTTCGATTGCGCATGTGTTCGGTTTTCATCACCTGATGCTCGCCACCGTGCGCCTGTTCTCCCGCCCCGAACAGTGGCAGCCGTGGTTCGAACAGACGGCCCGCAAGAACTGGTTCTGGGGCAACGCCCTCAATCCTCTGGACACCCGCACCGTGGTCAAGGACCTCGGTGGCTGGCGTGAGTTTTCCGGCAAGAAAAGCTTCTGCTCCGGTGCCAGCGATTCGCAAATGCTGATCGCCTCGGCGGTGGACGAAAGCGCTGGCGGCAAGTTGTTGATCGCGGCGATTCCCAGCGGTCGCAGCGGCATTACCTTGCATGGCGACTGGAACAACATGGGCCAGCGCCAGACCGACAGCGGCAGCGCCACGTTCGAGCGGGTGCGGGTCGAAGAGTCGGAATTGCTGCTGGACCCGGGTCCGCTCAGCACACCGTTCGCTTGCCTGCGGCCGTTGATTGCCCAGCTGACCTTTACGCACATGTTCCTCGGGATTGCCGAAGGCGCTTTTGAAGAGGCGCGCCAATACACCCTCACCGAGACACGGCCGTGGCACAAATCCACTGTCCAGGAGGTGAGCCAGGACCCTTATGTGCTCGGCCACTACGGCGAATTCTGGGTCGCCCTGGAAAGTGTCCGATTGCTGGTGGAGCGTGCCGCCGATTTACTCGACAAGGCCTGGGCCAAAGGCCCGAGTCTCAGCGCCGAGGAACGTGGACACCTGGCAACAGCCATCGCCACGGCCAAGGTCGCCGCCACCCGCAATGGCCTGGATCTGTGTAGCCGGTTGTTCGAAGTGACCGGTGCGCGTTCGACTCACGCCTCCCTGCGACTGGACCGCCACTGGCGCAACCTGCGCACGCAAACCCTGCACGACCCGGTGGATTACAAACTCCATGAACTGGGTGACTGGGCGCTGAACCAGTCCCTGCCGATCCCGACTTTCTATTCATAGCCTTCCATTCATGGAGCCTGCCCCATGCAACTTCTGACCCTACCGCCCTCGCCCGCCCTGGCCACTTCGATCCGCGCCACCGCGCAAGTCTTCGAAGACCCGAAGTCCCAAGCCTTGCTCGCGCACATTCAACAGGTCGCGCCGAGTGAAGCCAGCGTGCTGATCATCGGCGAAACCGGCACCGGCAAGGAGCTGGTGGCGCGGCACATCCACAACCTCAGCGCCCGGCGTAACCGGCCCTTCGTGGCGGTGAACTGCGGTGCGTTCTCCGAATCGCTGGTGGAAGCCGAGTTGTTCGGCCATGAAAAAGGTGCGTTCACCGGCGCCCTGAGCGCCAAGGCGGGTTGGTTCGAAGAGGCCGACGGCGGCACGTTGTTCCTCGATGAAATCGGTGACTTGCCGATGGCGATTCAGGTCAAGTTGCTGCGGGTGTTGCAGGAGCGCGAGGTGGTGCGACTCGGTTCGCGCAAGAGCATTCCCATCGACGTGCGAGTGCTCGCGGCGACCAACGTGCAACTGGAGAAAGCCATCAACGCCGGGCACTTCCGCGAAGACTTGTACTACCGCCTCGACGTGGTCAGCCTGGAACTGAGCCCGTTGCGTGATCGCCCCGGCGACATCCTGCCGCTGACCCGGCATTTCGTCGAAGCCTACAGCCAGCGCCTCGGCTACGGCACCGTCACCATCAGCAAAGAGGCCGAACTGAAACTGCGCGGCTACAGTTGGCCGGGCAATATCCGCGAGCTGGAAAACGTCATTCACCACACCCTGCTGATCTGCCGCAACGGCGTGATCGAACGCGATGATCTGCGCTTGTCGAACATGCGCATCGAGCGTCAGGACGATCACCACAGCAGCGTCGACGATTCAGCGCAGGCCTTGCTCGACCGCGCCTTTCAGAAGCTCTTCGAAGAGCAGGCCGGCGCGCTGCATGAGAAAGTCGAAGACGCCTTGCTGCGGGCGGCTTATCGCTTCTGCCATTACAACCAGGTGCACACCGCCGCCCTGCTCGGGTTGAGCCGCAACGTGACCCGCACGCGCCTGATCAAGATCGGCGAACTGGCGGTGAACAAGCGCCGGCCCACGGAAAATGTGCAGGGCGAGCGCTTGATGCAGTTGTCGATCTAGATGTTTACCCTGCATGCACCAGGTTGCAGTGCAGCGCGTTGTCGTGGCTGCGTTCCAGACTGTGCAGCACCTGGAACGAGCCGAAGGTCACGGTTTTCGCCTGATGCGCGCGGATCAGTTGCCAAAAATCCTGTTCGCCGCTTTCAAAACTCCGAAACGCGGCTTCCCCCGCCTCACGGGACTGCCATTGCAAGTAATTGAGCACCCGCCGGCCATCGTCGCTGGCCTGGATGCTCGCACTCAGAAAACCACTGTAGCCCTGGGCCAGGCGCTCGGTCTGTTTCGACAGCGCCGACACCAGCGCCGGCTGTTGATGGGGTTCGATCTCGAATTCGATCAACTGGGTGAAGCTGCGATTTTTCTCTAGAACGTGCATGAATAGTCCCCACTCGCGTGTAAGCCGGACCTTGCGATCCGAAGGCCTGCAGGGTAAAACCTCAAGTTAACTAGAGGTCAAGAGGCATTTTTCAAATGATCACCTCGGACAATCTGCACAAGGAACTCACCGTCGGCCAAGTGGCGGCGCGCAGCGGCGTGGCGGTCACCGCCCTGCACTTTTATGAAGCCAAGGGTTTAATCAAAAGTCATCGCAATCAGGGCAATCAGCGGCGCTACCCCCGGGAAGTGTTGCGGCGGGTGGCGTTGATCAAGGTCGCCCAGCGGCTGGGGATTCCATTGGCGGAGATCGGTGAGGCGTTGAAATCGTTGCCGGACAACCGCGCGCCGACGGCGGCGGACTGGCAGGTGTTGTCGGCGCAGTGGAGCCGGGATCTGGATGAGCGGATCAATCAGCTGACGTTACTGCGGGACCGGTTGAATGGCTGCATTGGTTGTGGGTGTTTGTCGATGGAGGCGTGCCCGTTGCGCAACTTTGGCGATGTGCTGGGGGAGCGTGGGCCGGGGGCGCAGCTGTTGGAATCGGGAGTTGATCCGAAATAGTGGTGCGGCCTTCGCGGGCAAGCCTCGCTCCTACAGGTTTCGAGTCGTTTGTGATTGCTGTGAACGACACAACCCTGTAGGAGCGAGGCTTGCCCGCGAAGGCGTCCTCAAGGCCAGCGAAGATCAGAACCCCGGCGCAATCTGCCCTTTGTAGCGGGTCAAAATGAACTGCCGGACCTCATCGGAATTCAATGCCTTGGCCAGTTTCTGCAAGCCCGGGTCGTTGATATTGTCCGGGCGGGCCACGAGGAATTCGATGTACAGGCTCTTGCCCTTCTCGACGATCAGCGCGCTGTTGGTGTCGATCCCCGCTTCCAGGGCGTAGTTGGCGAAGACAAACGCCAGGTCGACCTGGCTCACCGAACGCGCCAGCAGTGCGCCTTCCAGTTCACGAATTTTCAAATGCTTTGGGTTTTCGACGATGTCGCGCTGCGTCGCCAGGGTGTTGCTCGGGTCCTTGAGTTTGATCAGCCCGGCTTCGTGCAACAGCACCAATGCGCGGCCGGTATTCACCGGGTCGTTGGGAATCGACACGGTGGCGCCGTCCTTCAGTTCCGAGATGTTTTTGATCTTGGTCGAATAGGCCCCGAACGGTTCGATGTGCACACCGACCACCGGCACCAGATCGGTGTGGCGGGTCTTGTTGTAGTCATCGAGAAACGGCCGGTACTGGTAATAGTTGGCGTCGAGGTTTTTCAACGCCAGTTGCTGGTTGGGCTGGATGAAGTCGGTGAACACCTTGATATCCAGGTCCACGCCTTCCTTGGCCAGGGTCGGTTTGACGAATTCGAGGATTTCCGCGTGCGGCACCGGCGTGGCGCCGACGACGAGTTTTTCGTTGGCGTGAACGCTCAACGAAACCAAGGCAGCCAGTATGGCCAGGGTCTTTTTCATGGTGTGCTCCAAGGCAGATTGAGTGGCCGTCGTGGGGCGGACGTGGGGCCGTTTTTTGGTTTTGATTGAACAGTTCAACGTCGGCTGTAGCGCGCCACGAGTCGGTCGCCGGTCATTTGCAGGGCCTGGACCAGGATCAGTAAAAGCACCACGGTGACCACCATCACGTCCGTCTGAAAACGCTGGTAGCCGTAACGGATCGCCAGGTCGCCAAGACCACCGCCGCCAATCACACCGGCCATGGCCGTGTAATCCACCAGCACAATCGCGGTCACCGTGACGGCTGCCAACAACCCTCCCCGTGCCTCCGGCAATAAGGTGTGGCGGATGATCTGCCACGTGGTGCCACCCATGGCCTGAGTCGCTTCCACCACCCCGCGATCGACTTCGCGCAACGCGGTTTCGACCAGCCGGGCGAAGAACGGCGTGCAGCCCACCACCAACGGTGGAATGGTGCCCGGCACGCCCAGTGAGGTGCCCACCAGCAGCGTGGTCAGGGGAATCAGCACGATCAGCAAAATGATGAACGGCAGCGAACGCAGCATGTTGACGATCACCGACAACACCCGGTAAACGCCGATCGCTTCATGCAACTGGCGCTTGCCGGTAAGGAACAGCACCACCCCCAACGGCAGCCCCAGCAGCACGGTAAAACCGAGCGCGGCGCCGAGCATGCTCAACGTATCGAGGCAGGCCTGGGCGATGTCGGCCCAATAGATATTCTTGAACCACTCCGCCATGGTCAGGACCAGTCGTGGCGTGGTGGCTTGACGCCGTTGAGCAGCCAGTTGCCGACCACGTGGTACTTCCAGCGCACCGGGTCATGCAGCGTATGCACCCGGGCGTTGCGCCAGTGACGGTCGAAGTTGTGCTTCTTCAGGGTCGAGCGGGTGCCGCCGAGTTCGAAGAGTTTGTTGCTCGCTTCGATGGCGATTTCGGTGGTCAGCACCTTGGCCTTGGCCACGGCCAAGGACGCTCGGGCGACGTTGTCTTCATCGGGTGCCGGACGTGCCGCATCCAGCGCTCGGCCGGCGCGCTCGAGCAAGGCTTCGGCGGCTTCCAGGCGAATTTCCAGGCCGCCGACCTGAATGATGGTCAGCGGGTCTTCACTGGCTTTTTCCACACCCGCGTCGATCCACGGCCGGGCGAATTGCTGAACGAACGCAATGGTGTCACGCAGGGCCGCGCGGGCAATGCCGGCGTCGATGGCCGCCGTGGTCAATTGCGCGAAGGGGCCGGCCAGGGTCGGGCTTTCATAGGAGCGATAGGTCGGGAACAGGTTGAACGCCGAGACGTGCAGGTCCTCGGCCAACACCGTGCCGCTCGACGTGGTGCGCTGGCCGATGCTGTCCCAGTCGTCGACGATCACTAACCCCTTGGTCCCGCGCTCGACAAAAGCCAACTGACCCTTTTGATCCTCGTCCAGCGCCAGTACCGCCAGGTAGTGGGCGTAGAGCGAGCCGGTGCAGTAGCCCTTGCGCCCGTTGATCACATGGCCGTCGCCATAGCGGCGAATCGCCGCCTGAATATCCTGCACGTTCTTGCCACCGGTTTCCGACAGCGCGTTGGCGAAGCGATGGCCTTGCAGCGCCAGGCCGAAGAAATGCGCTTGCTGCTCCGGAGTGCCTTGCAGGCGGATGTCTTCCAGCAGGCAATAGTGGTTTTGCGGAATTTGCCCAAGGGATGGATCGGCCGCCGAGACGATGGCGATGACCTGCGCCAGCACCGCGTACGACACCTGCGCACCGCCGAATGCCTTCGGCACGCTGATGCCCCACAGGCCACTGTTGGAATACAGGTCGACGATCTCGGCGGGCACCTGGCGACGGCGGTCGCGCTCGGCGTCTTGCTCCAGCAGGATTGCGGCGACCCGTTCGGCCACACGCAGGGCTTCGGCTTCGTCGGTGATCCGATGGGCGGCCGGCGGGTTGATTGGATAGGCGGCAGATTCAGGCATACAAGACTCTCGGTACCAATGTTTACACGAGTCATTGCAGCTTCTGTGCCTGACCGCCACAGCCCGTGTTTTCGGGCAGATCAGGGTTGTTTCGAGGGTTTTTCAGCAAGAAAGCCGGGCAATCTGTTGCATCGCTGTTGATGGCTGAACAGTGCTGCTGCTCGTCGGGCACTCGGATGCAGCAAAGGGGCTGACCTATAGTTATCCGACCGGAAAACGGCGAAGGACCATCTTCAATTCACAACAACAAAAGGGAGAGTAATCATGAGTGTCAAACCCATTCCAGAGGGTTATCACAGCATCACCCCGTACCTGGGCATTCAAAAAGCGGCGGAAGCCATCGATTTCTACAAGAAAGCCTTTGGCGCCATCGAAGTCATGCGCCTGGCCATGCCCGACGGCGGCATCGGCCACGCCGAACTGCGCATCGGCGATTGTCCGATCATGCTGGGTACACCGTGCGATCAGGGCCCCTTGAGCAATCCGGACAAGTCGCCTTCGGTGGGCCTGCATCTGTATGTGACTGATGTCGACAAGTCGTATAAACAGGCGATTGCCGCCGGCGGCACGGTGGTGTCCGAGGTCAAGGATCAGTTTTATGGCGACCGTTCGGGGACGCTGAAAGATCCCTATGGGCACCTGTGGTTCCTGGCCACGCGCAAGGAGGATCTGACGCAGGAGCAGATTGAGCAGCGGGCGAAGGAGATGTTTAGCCAGGGTTGAGATCTTTGGTGGTTGATCCGGCCTCTTCGCGAGCAAGCCCGCTCCCACATTTGACCGCGTTGTCTGGACGATCGCGATCAAATGTGGGAGCGGGCTTGCTCGCGAAGAGGCCCTCGCAGGCACCACCTCTCTGCCTTGAACACACTTCATGAACACGCACTCCACGCTTTACGCCTTGCCCTGAGAACTCATCAATTTCAGGATGCAGCCAACTCCAACAAGGACTCATCCATGTTCGCCGGATTTATCAAAGACCAGCGCCACGTCAATGGCGTGGACATTGCCTACCGCATCGGCGGCAGCGGGCCGGGCCTGCTGCTGTTGCACGGTCACCCGCAGACCCATGTCATCTGGCACAAAATCGCCGAACAACTGGCCGAGCATTTCACCGTGATCGCTGCCGACCTGCGCGGTTATGGCGACAGCGGCAAACCACCGGCCAACGAACATCACACCCACTATTGCAAACGTGAAATGGCCAAGGACGCTGTGGCGCTGATGCAGTCCCTGGGCTTCGAACAATTCTCGGTGCTGGCCCACGACCGTGGCGCCCGCGTCGCCCATCGTCTCGCGCTGGATCATCCGGACTGCGTGCAGCGCATGGTGCTGCTCGACATCGCCCCGACGCTGTCGATGTACGCACAAACCAACGAAGCCTTTGCCCGCGCCTATTGGCACTGGTTCTTCCTGATCCGCCCGGCGCCGCTGCCGGAAACCCTGATCGAAGCCGATCCCGATGCCTACCTGCGCAGCGTGATGGGCAGTCGCAGCGCCGGGCTCAAACCGTTCACCGCTGAAGCCTTCGACGAATACTTGCGCTGCCTGAAATTGCCGGGCACCGCGCGCGGTATCTGCGAGGATTACCGCGCCAGCGCCAGCATCGACCTGGAACATGACCGCGCCGACATCGAGGCCGGTCATCAGCTGAACCTGCCCTTGCTGGTGCTGTGGGGCGCCGACGGCACGGTCGGGCGCTGCTTCGAGCCGCTCAAGGAATGGCAACTCGTTGCCACCAACGTCAGCGGCAAAGCACTGCCCGCCGGCCATTACATCGCCGAAGAAACCCCCGAACTGCTGCTCGCCGAAGCGCTGGCTTTCCTGCGCTGACACCCGCGTCGCACTGCTATGCTGGCGGCTCATGCCGCCAGTGTTCGTTCTGCCATGACCACCAAGAAAGACACCGTGCCCCTACCCGAAGACTTGCGCGTACTGCTGACCGTGATTCGCAAGAGCGGTTTCGCCGCCGCCGCGGATGAGCTGGGCCTGTCGCCCGCCTATGTCAGCAAGCGCATCCAGATTCTCGAAACCACCCTCGGCACGCGCCTGCTGCACCGCACCAGCCGCCGCATTGCCCTGACCGAGGACGGCGAGCGGGTCCAGCGCTGGGCCTTGCGGATTCTCGATGATTTCCAGCAATTGCACGACGAGCTTTCCGACGCCCACGACAGCCCTCGCGGGCGCCTGCATTTGTGCACCAGTTTCGGTTTTGGCCGTAACCATGTAGCCCCGGCCCTGTCGTTGCTGGCCGAGCGTTATCCCGACCTGGAGATTCGCCTGGACCTGTTCGACCGCGTGGTCGACATTGTCAGCGAAGGCTTTGACCTGGAGATCCGTGTCGGTGATGACATTCCCGGCCAGCACATCGGCCGACAGTTGGTGAGCAACCGCAGAGTGCTCTGCGCGGCGCCGGCGTATCTGCAACGTCGGGGTACGCCGCAGGTGCTGAGCGATCTGGAGCAACACGATTGCCTGGTGCTCAAGGAGCGCGACAACGCGTTCGGCGTATGGAACCTGCAGCGCGACGGGGTTCAGGACAGCGTGCGGGTCAGCGGGCCGTTGTCATCCAACAGCGGGGAAATTGTCTTGCAGTGGGCCCTGGATGGGCGCGGCGTGGTGTTGCGGTCATTGTGGGATGTGAAACCGTTGCTGGAACAGGGACGGTTGGTGCAGTTGCTGCCGGAGTACACCCAGAGTGCCAACGTCTGGGCGGTGTACCCGACGCGGCTGGCGTATTCGGGGAAGCTGCGCGCGTGTGTGGAGTTTTTGCAGGAGCATTTCAAGGGGTTGTCGGTGTAGCCCGCGCCCACACCGAATTCTGTGCCTGACAAAGATCAACTGTGGGAGCGGGCTTGCTCGCGAAGGCGGTGTATCAGTCACATATTATGTCGACTGACACACCGCCTTCGCGAGCAAGCCCGCTCCCACATTTTTGATTTGTGTTCAGGCTAGCCAGGGGTTGGCTGTCAGGTGCTCGCGTTCGAAGGTTTTGATTTGATCGCTGCGCTGCAGTGTGCTGCCGATTGCATCGAGGCCCAGTAACAGCGAAGTCTTGCGCAGGGTGTCGATCTTGAACGGGATCACTTCAGCATCGTGCAGGCGAATCTCTTGCGCCTCCAGATCAACGCTGATTTGCGCGCCATGCGGCTGGCTGACCACTCGCCCGAGCCGTTGCAACACCGCCTCATCGAGGGTAATCAGCAGCACACCATTACGCTGGCAATTGTCATAAAAAATCCCGGCAAAACTGCTGCCGATCAGCGCCCGGATGCCCATCTGCTTCAAGCCCCACACCGCATGTTCGCGGCTCGATCCGCAGCCGAAATTCGGCCCGACCACCATGAAGCTCGCCCCTTGCCACGCCGGTTGATTCAGGACGAACTCGGGGTTGAGTGACCCATCAGGCAAAAAGCGCAGATCGAAAAACAAGCCACGGTCCAGCCCTGCGCGGTCGATGCCCTTGAGAAACTGCTTGGGCATGATCACGTCGGTATCGATGTTGGCCGCGAGCATCGGGGCGGCTTTGCCGCTGACCTGGGTGAAGGGTTGCAGGCTCATGCGCGGTCTCCAAAATGGCGGATGTCGATCAAGTGGCCGGTGATCGCCGCGGCAGCGACCATGGCCGGGCTCATCAAGTGTGTACGGGCGCCGGCGCCCTGGCGGCCTTCGAAATTGCGGTTGGTGCTGGACGCGCAACGGTCGCCCGGCGCCAGCACGTCGTCGTTCATCGCCAGGCACATCGAGCAGCCGGACTGCCGCCATTCGAACCCGGCGTCGATAAAGATCGCCGCCAGCCCCTCGGCTTCGGCCTGGTTACGCACTTCGGTGGAACCGGGCACGATCATCGCTCGTACATGCCCGGCCACGTGTTTGCCGCGCACTACGCTGGCGGCGTCGCGCAAGTCTTCGATGCGCGCGTTGGTGCAGGAACCGATAAAGGCATGGCTGATGACGATATCGCTCAGCGGCATGCCGGCCTCAAGGCCCATGTAGTTCAGGGCGCGGCGCATGTCCTGGCGCAGGATCAGGTCGCTGACATCTTGCGGATCCGGCACGCAAGCGCCGATCGGAGAGGCCTGATCCGGGCTGGTGCCCCAGGTGACCATCGGTTCCAGCGCGCGGGCGTCCAACTGGACTTCACGGTCGAAGTGCGCGTCTGCATCGCTGTGCAAGGCCCGCCATTGTTCAATCGCTTGGTCCCACAATTGACCTTTCGGCGCGCGGGGTTTGCCCTTGAGGTAAGTGAATACTTTTTCGTCCGGCGCCATGAACGCACCGCGTGCACCCGCCTCCACCGCCATGTTGCAAATGGTCATGCGCGCTTCGACGCTGAGGGCGTCGATGGTCGAACCGCAAAACTCTATGGCATAGCCGGTGGCCCCCGACGCGCCGATCTGGCCGATCAACGCCATGATCACGTCCTTGGAGGTCAGCCCCGGCGCCAACGCTCCGTCCACGGTCACGCGCATGCTTTTCAGGCGTTTGTAGACCAGCGTCTGGGACGCCAGCAGGTGCTCGATCTCCGAGGTGCCGATGCCGAAACCGAAGGCGCCGAGGGCACCGTAGGTGGTGGTGTGGCTGTCGCCGGCGGCAATCACCATGCCCGGCAGGATGAAGCCCTGCTCCGGAGCGATGACGTGTTCGATGCCTTGGCGCTTGTCGAGGATGTCGAGCAGTTCGATGCCGAAATCCCGGCAGTTTTCCGCCAGGTACGACACTTGCCGCGCGCCACCGGGGTCAGGCATGGCGGCGATGCGCACGGGAGCGGTGGGGTTGACGTGATCGACCACCGCGAGCGCGGTTTCCGGCCGCCACACACCGCGTTTTGCCTCACGCAAACCGCTGAAGGCCTGGGGGCTGGTGTATTCGTTGATGACCTGGCGATCGATGTACAACAGGACATGGCCCTGGTCATCGAGGCGACACACCGTGTGGGAATCGATGTGTTTGTCGTAGAGGGTTCTTGCTGAAGTCATGGAAGTACTCGCTCAGGCTCGCGGGTGACAGGCGTCTGCGCTCCATCTTAGGCAGTCGACCGGACCCATCAATGGCCTGAGAGTGATCCCGTGAACCATGTTTCGTGTTGGATCGGCCCTTGTAGGAGCGAGCTTGCTCGCGAAAGCGGTCCGCCCGATACATCAATGCTGAAGGTGCCGTCGCCTTCGCGAGCAAGCCCGCTCCCACACTGGATCTGTGGTGAACACAAAAATGCTGAACACTGCAGTTCAACTGTGGGAGCGGGCTTGCTCGCGAAGGCGGTGGGTCAGACAGCGTTGATCGCGGCTGAAACGACGCCTTCGCGAGCAAGCTTTTCTCCTACAGAGGAAAACCACTCAGGAATACGAAACATTTTCTTTCATATCGCCCTTCGGGATTTCGGATGCTCATTCGTCTTATAGAGATGCAGTCAGGCCGCGTAGGCAAAAGCCACGGCCAAGCCCTGGCCCTCTCATCGAAACAAGACTTTTAATCATGTCGAAGAAATCCCGTTCAAAACTCTGGTTTCTGGTCCATAGCTGGCTGGCGTTGCCGATCTGGTTTTTCGTGCTGATCGTCTGCGTGACCGGCACCCTCGCGGTGGTCAGCCAGGAAATCGTCTGGCTGGCCAACCCGCAAATGCGCGCCAGCCAACCCTCTGACGATGCCCCGCTGCTCAGCTATGACCAGATCATCGCAGCGATCAAAAAAGCCGAACCCGATACCCTGGTCGAAAGTATCAGCCGGCCCGATGAATCGCACTTCGCCCTCGACGTGAGCGTCAGCTACCCGGATGGCCGTTCGGTGACGGTATACGTCAACCCGTACAGCGGCGTGATTCAGGGCACTGCCCCACAATTCAATTTCCAGGCATTCACCCGCGCACTGCATGGCTGGTGGCTGGTGCCGTTCACCAATGGCTACAGCTGGGGCTGGTACCTGGTGTCGTTCCTCAGCCTGCCGTTGCTGGCGTCGCTGGTTACCGGGCTGGTGGTCTACAAGAAATTCTGGAAGGGCTTCTTTCGCCCGACCTTGCGCATTCGTCACGGCGCGCGGATTTTCTGGGGTGATTTTCACCGCCTCAGCGGCATCTGGTCGATCTGGTTCATCGCGGTGATTTCCGTCACCAGCACCTGGTTCCTGATCGAAGCGTTCATGTTCGATAACCAGATCTCGATTTCCACCGCGCCCGTGGCACTGGTGGTTCCGCGCGAAAGCGTACCGTTGAGCGCTGAGGGTTCGCCGGCACCAATGATCAGCCTGGAAACCGCGATTCAACAAGCCAAGGAACGCATTCCCGGCCTGGACGACAGCTTTGTCAGCCTGCCCGCCAACGCCTACAGCTACCTCACGGTCGGCGGCCGCAGCTGGTATCCGCTGATGTTCCAGACCGCCGACATCAATCCCTATAACGGTGATGTCGCCGCCACACGCCTGTTGTCGGACCGTTCCGGCCTGGAGCTGGTCACCGAATCCATGCGTCCGCTGCACACCGGCGATTTCGGTGGCCTCTGGATCAAGCTGATCTGGTTCTTCTTCGGCCTGATCCTGAGCATGATGGTCCTCAGTGGCTTGCTGATCTGGACCAAGCGCACCGCCCTGGCCACGGCCAACGCCCTCAAGCGCAGCACTAAACGCCCACGCAACGAGACGGCTGCGGCCGCTCGCGGTGAAACCACGGAGGTCAGCCCATGAGCCTGTTCGCGGCACAAAAACCGGCATCAACACTGAGCCGGCTCTGGCACAAATGGCGCTTCCACCTCAACGTTTTGCTGTTGCTGGTCCCGCTGGGTTTCATGCCCAAGTATTTCGCCGACGCGGCGCTGTTTCGCGGTGATACCGGTTTGGGCGAGCGGGAAATCGGCGAGGTCCAGGTCGGCCCCTGGAGCCTGCGCCTGGCCGAGCTGCGCAATGAAGCACCGAGGCTCGACGGCCCGGCCGGCTACATGAAGAACATCAACGCGGCGCTGTGCGACAGCTGCCGCGAGCAGGTCAAGGCGACTTACCTGCGCATCGGCAAACCACGCAGCCTGCGCGCCGCCGGGGTGATTTTCTTCGGCACGCCGTACCGCATGGGCGCGATGCTGCCGGTTCCGGAAAAGACCAAGGCCGACGCCGAGCTGTGGATCACCATGGAAGGTTGGGACGGCGCCATGCATCAAGCGTCCATCCCGCTGAGCCAGGCATCCCCCGCCACCGTCGAATGGCTGAAACAACAAGGAGGCAAACCATGACTTTTCGCCCTCTGAGCGCCGCGCTGCTGGTGCTCTGCGCCGGTTTCGGCGCCAGCGCCCTGGCCCACAACCCGATGTGCGAGTGCAAGGCCGTCGATGCCGAACAGATCAAGTGCACCGGCGGTTTCTCCGACGGCAGCGGCGCGCCGGGCGTGACGCTGGACGTGATCGGCTACGACGAAACCATCCTCGTGCCAGGCAAGCTCGGTGCCGATTCGACCCTGACCTTCAAGAAACCCGGCGCCGAGTTCTACGTGCTGTTCGACGCCGGCCCCGGCCACGTCGTCGAGATCGACCAAGCGGACATCGAAGCCCCATGACCACACCCACCACGCACGTCGTCCGCCCGGCCGGTGCCGGCCATGAAACCCTGTATGTGCTGCTGTTGTGCCTGATGATTTTGGCGGTGGCCGGCTCGGTGGTCGCCTGGCGCCACGAGTCCCAGGAAGTGAATAACATTGGCAGTCATCAACTGGATGCCCGCCGCGACCTGAGCGCCTCCGAGCAAGGGATCTACGCCGACCTGCGGGTGACGCTGGACGAGATTCACTTGCTGCGTCAGGAACAACAATCGCTGCCGACGCCGCAAGTGCTTGCCGATGAAGGCTTTGCGCCGTTTGCCCAGGACGCCAGTTCCGTCAGCCGTGGCGGCCATGCCTGGCAGTTGCTCGACGCCAAGGCTTACTTCGGTCAGAGCCAGACGCCGAGCGTGGCCGGTTCGTTTCTGATGCGCCTGACCGCTGACGACGATGCACCGGACGTCTGGCTCAATCGCGGTAAATCCTTGATTGCCCCGAGCGACCTCACTGACGCGGCGCTCGAAAGCGCCGGATGGCAGCAGATCGTCGCGCAATTCGATGCCGGCGTGACCCGCCAGCACCGGCACTGAACCCTCGCCTTCACCCGAGAGAAGACCGCTTGCCCATGCCTATTTCATCTCAACGCTCATTCTTGCGCCTGCTGCTGATCGGCCTGCTGGCCTGCGTGCTGACTCCGCTGGCCAGTGCCGACGAAGCCAAGCGCCTGCGCATCGGTATCACCCTGCACCCTTATTACAGCTACGTGGCGAACATCGTCGGCGACAAGGCCGAAGTGGTGCCGTTGATTCCGGCCGGTTTCAACCCGCACGCCTACGAGCCCCGCGCCGAAGACATCAAGCGCATCAGCGGGCTCGATGTGATCGTGCTCAACGGCGTCGGTCATGACGACTTCGCCGACCGCATGATCGCCGCCAGCGAAACGCCGAACGTCGCGGTGATCGAAGCCAACGAAAACGTGCCGTTGCTGGCTGCCACCGGTACGGCCGCTCGCGGTGCCGGCAAGGTGGTGAATCCGCACACCTTCCTGTCGATCAGCGCCTCGATCGCCCAGGTCAACAACATCGCCCGGGAACTGGGCAAGCTCGACCCGGACAACGCCAAGACCTACACCCAGAACGCCCGCGCCTACGGCAAACGCCTGCGACAGATGCGCGCCGATGCCCTGGCGAAACTGACCCAGGCACCGAATGCCGAGCTGCGAGTGGCCACGGTACACGCGGCTTACGACTATCTGCTGCGTGAATTCGGCCTCGAAGTGACCGCCGTGGTCGAGCCGGCCCACGGGATCGAACCGAGCCCGAGCCAGCTGAAAAAGACCATCGACCAACTGCGTGAACTGGACGTGAAAGTGATCTTCTCGGAGATGGATTTCCCGTCCACCTACGTCGACACCATCCAGCGTGAATCCGGGGTGAAGCTGTATCCGCTGTCACATATTTCCTATGGCGAATACACCGCAGACAAGTACGAAAAAGAAATGACCGGCAACCTCAACACCGTGGTCCGGGCGATTCAGGAGTCCGGCGCATGACAGCCAAAGAAACAATCAGCGAATCTCCTGTGGGAGCGAGCCTGCTCGCGAAGGCGTCCGGTCAGTCACCCTTATCGCTGAATGACACAGCGCATTCGCGAGCAGGCTCGCTCCCACAGGTGTCGGGGCCGACTCTGGATTTTGCCGATGTCTGCCTGACCCTCGGGCGCACGACGATCCTCGACCAGGTGACCTTCCAGGTCCAGCCCGGCAGCGTGCATGCGCTGGTCGGCCCCAATGGTGGCGGCAAGAGTTCATTGATCAAGACCCTGCTCGGGCAGATGCCGCATCAGGGCCGCTTGAGCCTGCAATGGCCGGGCACGCCCGGGACCATCGGCTACGTGCCGCAAGCGCTGGAGTTCGACCGTGGTTTGCCGATGACCGTCGATGACTTCATGGCCGCCATGTGTCAGCGGCGTCCGGCTTTCCTCGGGCTGAGCAAGCATTACGCGGCGGCCATCGGTGAAGCGCTGGAACGGGTCGGCCTGCAGGACAAACGCAAACGGCGCATGGGCGCGTTGTCGGGCGGTGAGCGTCAGCGGGTGTTGCTGGCTCAAGGGCTGATTCCGGCACCACAATTGCTGGTGCTCGACGAACCGATGTCGGCCCTCGATGAGGCCGGTATTCAAGTGTTCGAACGGCTGCTCGGCGACTGGCGCCAGAGCGGTATCACCGTGCTGTGGATCGAGCACGATCTGGAAGCGGTCGGGCGGCTGGCGGATCGTGTCACCGGGCTCAATCGCCGGGTGCTGTTCGATGCCACGCCAAAACAGGCCCTGACGCCGGAGCGATTGCTCACGCTGTTTTCCACTCATCCACGGAGTGTTGCCTGATGAGTTACGAAGCCTTTCGTCTGATGGTTCAGGGCTGGGCGTCTTCGGGTTATCTGCCTGAGGCGCTGGCCTATGGATTCGTGGTCAACGCGCTGCTCGCCGGTTTGCTGATTGGCCCGGTGCTGGGCGGTTTGGGCACGCTGGTGGTGGTCAAGCGCTTTGCGTTTTTCTCCGAAGCGGTGGGTCACGCAGCGCTGACGGGCGTGGCCATCGGCATTCTGCTGGGCGAACCGTACACCGGACCTTACGGCAGCCTGTTCGGTTACTGCCTGCTGTTTGGCATCCTGCTCAATTACCTGCGCAACCGCACCGGTCTGGCGCCGGACACCTTGATCGGGGTGTTTCTCTCGGTGTCGTTGGCTCTCGGCGCGAGTCTATTACTGATTCTGGCGGGCAAGATCAACGTGCACATTCTGGAGAACGTGCTGTTCGGTTCGGTGCTCACCGTCAATGGCAATGACCTGTTGGTGTTGGCCATCGTTGGCTCGCTGGTCATGGCGCTGTCCTTGCCGCTGTACAACCGCATCATGCTCGCCAGTTTCAACCCGCAACTGGCGGCGGTACGCGGCGTGGCGGTAAAGACCCTGGATTACCTGTTTGTGATTCTGGTGACGCTGATCACCGTGGCGGCGGTGAAAGTCATCGGCGCGATTCTGGTCGGCGCGCTGTTGGTGATTCCGGCGGCGGCAGCGCGTTTGTTGAGCCAATCGCTGAAGGGCTTCTTCTGGTGTTCGGTGTTGATCGCCACGGTCAGCACGCTGTGCGGGATTCTCGCGCCGATTGTCTTCGACCTGCCCATCCCGTCCGGCGCCGCGATCATTCTGGTGGCCGGTATCGCCTTTGCCCTCGCTGCTATTGCTCGCGGCGTTGTCCCCAGCCTGAAAGGGAACCTTGGATAAATGTCTTTTTCTCTGCGTCAACTGACTCTGGCTGTTGCCCTGTGTGGGCTGGTCAATACATCGTTTGCGGTCGACGGTGCCAGGCCACTGCGGGTGCTGGCGTCCTTGCCGATCACCTACGGGCTGGGTCAAGTTCTGCTCAAGGGCACTGATGTCAGCCTTGAACGTGCTGCGCCGGCCAATCTGCCGGGTAGTCGGCAGACGGCGTTCTTCACCGGGCGTGGCGCGCCGGTGCTGGCCAAACTGGCGACTGACGCCGATGCGGTGATTGGTCTGCGGTCGCTGTGGGCGGATGACCCGCTGTACCCGATTTCACGGCGCAGCAATATCCGTATCGTTGAAGTCGACGCCGCCCGCCCGGTGGACGGCGCCCTGCCCGGCATCGCGGTGCAGCCGGGTAACAAGGTCGACGGGTTGAGCAGTCAGCCGTGGTTTTCCAGTAATAACATGGGGCGGATGGCGGATGTGATGGCGGCGGACCTGGTGCGCCTGGCACCAGCGGCCAAGCCTGTGATCGAGGCCAACCTGGCGGCGCTCAAGCAGCGGTTGCTCAAGCTCAGCGCGGACAGCGAGGCTCGGTTAAGCAGTATCGATAATCTCAGTGTGATGAGTTTGAGTGATCACTTGGGTTATCTGATTGGCGGGCTGAATCTGGAGCTGGTTGGGCTGGATGCGCGGCCGGATGCCGAGTGGACGCCAGAGGCATTGAAAGCGTTGAGTGCGACGCTCAGAGACAATGACGTGGCGGTGGTGTTGCATCATCGGCAGCCGTCGGACGCGGTGAAAGCTGCGATTGCCGAGGCCGGGAGTCGGTTGGTGGTGTTGAGTATCGATGCCGAAGATCCGGTGGCTGAGCTGGAAGGGAATGTGGATTTGGTGATCAAGGGGTTGAGCGGTGTCTAATACAAACAATCCCGGCTGAAGATCCCTGTAGGAGCGTCGCAGGCGTAAAAGCGAAACCGCCGGCGGCCTGGCAACACAAATTCCAGACCTGAAAAAGCCCGCTGACCATCACCGGTTCAGCGGGCTTTTTAATGCGCAGTCGATCAGTGCGTCACAGCCGCCTGCTCTTCCATCTTCTGGCGCAAACTCAGCGGACGCATATCCGTCCAGGTTTCCTCAATGTAAGCCAGGCATTCCTTTTTCAGCCCGCTCTTGCCCACGGTGCGCCAGCCTGCCGGCACGGCTTTGTAGTCGGGCCAGATCGAGTATTGCTCTTCGTGGTTGACCACGACCTGAAAGAGGATGTCCTCGCGGTCGAATACTGACGTCATGGTATGTCTCCATCGCTGTAGGGTGGGCTGCACTGTGTGCGCAGCCGGTATGTAGAAGGAACGTTGCGGGTGCCGAAAAATTTAGAGGCTGGCGGTGGCAGCAGCCATGGCCCTGCCGAAAATCTCCGCCACCCGATCGATTTCAGCAGCGGTAATCACCAGCGGCGGCAAGAAACGCACCACGCCACCGTGACGACCGCCGAGTTCGAGGATCAACCCACGCTTGAGGCACTCGCGCTGCACCAGTGGCGCCAGCCGTCCGAAAATCGGTGGATGACCCTGTGCATCCCGCGGCCCCGCCGGATCGACCAACTCAACGCCAAGCATCAAGCCACGCCCTCGAATATCACCCAGCTGTGGAAAGTCCCGCTGCAGGATGTGCAAGTGCTCGCTCAAGCGTTCGCCCATCGCGGCGGCGTGTTCGCAGACCTTGTGCTCGATCAGGTAGCGCATCACCGCGGAGCCCGCCGCCATCGCCATCTGATTGCCACGGAAGGTCCCGGCATGCGCGCCCGGCAACCAGGTGTCGAGCCAGTCGCGATACACCACCACCGCCAGCGGCAGGCTGCCGCCGATGGCTTTGGACATCACCACCACATCCGGAATGATCCCGGCGTGTTCGAAGGCAAACATCTTGCCGGTGCGGGCAAAACCACTCTGGATTTCATCGACGATCAACGCCACCCCAGCCTTCTCGGTGATGCGTCGCAAGCCGCGCAGCCAGTCGAGATCGGCCGGGATGACCCCGCCCTCGCCCTGCACCACTTCGACGATCACCGCCGCTGGCAGTTGCACACCCGCCTCGGGGTCATTGAGCAGGTTTTCCAGGTAATTCAGATTGACCTGCACGCCCTGCGCACCACCGAGGCCAAACGGGCAGCGGTAATCGTAGGGATACGGCATGAACTGCACGCCGTTGCTGAGCAAGGCGCCCAGCGGCTTTTTCGGCCCCAGGCTGCCCATCAGGCTCAACGCGCCCTGGCTCATGCCGTGATAACCACCCTGGAACGACAACACGGTGCTGCGCCCGGTGGCGGTGCGCACCAGTTTCAACGCAGCTTCCACGGCGTCGGTGCCGGTGGGGCCGCAGAACTGGATTTTCGCTTCAGCCGCCAGCGCCGGCGGTAGCAGACCGAACAGGTCCTGAACGAATTGATCCTTCACTGGCGTGGTCAGGTCGAGCGTATGCAGTGGCAGTTCATCGGTCAGCACTTGCTGGATCGCTTCGATCACCACCGGGTGATTGTGCCCCAGGGCCAGGGTCCCGGCGCCGGCGAGGCAATCGATGAAACTTCGGCCTTCGACGTCTTCGACATAAATACCCTTGGCACGTTTGAGTGCCAGGGGAATGCGTCGCGGGTAGCTGCGGGCATTCGATTCCTGCCGGTTTTGACGGGCCAGCAACGGCGATTCGTTGAACTGGTAAAGCGTCTCGGCCGGCGTCGGGGCAACCCGGGCCGACTGATCTTCCATAAGGCTGGTAGCGACTGACATCTCTCGACCCCTCAATAAGGTTTTCCTGTTCTGGAAACGCATCAGGGCCTTACGGATTTAGACCTGCGATCGGCTTTCTATGAAGGTGGCGCCAGCCCTTTGTGCATGGGAATCGCGTGAAGCCCCGCGACCATGAAGGTTTGGGCGCAGGGCTGGTATCCCAGATGGTGGTAAAACGCCTCGCTGGTGCGGGTGCTGTTGAGGCGTGCGTGGTGCAAACCCTGCTTGAGCAGCCAGCCCTCGAGGTCGCGCACCAGCGCTTGCCCGGCGCCCCGGCGAAACCATTCCGGCTGCACGTAACAGAACGCCACTTTGCCGCTGATCGCGGCCATGGCGACCCCGACCGGTTTGTCCTGCAACAGGGCGATGTTCAGGTACAACCGTTGGTCGGTCAGCCAGGCGCTGATGTGTTCGGCGGTTTTGTTGTGGGTCCAGGCCGCGACGATTTTCGCATCGTTGCGGTGGTCGAGCGCGCAACCGACCCGGATGGAACGCTCGACAATCCGGCTGATAATGCCGGCGTCGGCAGGGGCTGCGGGGGTGATGTGAATCGATGCATCCATGGCGCTGTCACCTCAATCCATTGAGTCAAAGCTGCGAGGGACGATAGCGCTAAGGCGAGACGGTGACCAATGGAGAGAGGTTACATTTGATGTGCAACCCAGATCCCCTGTAGGAGCTGTCGAGTAAAACGAGGCTGCGATCTTTTGATTTTTTATCCGGACTCACTCGAGATCAAAAGCAAAATCAAAAGATCGCAGCCTCGTTTTACTCGACAGCTCCTACAGGGGGGGCGTGGTGTTTTCAGAGGGGTTGCAACGGCATGCTCAATTCAACCCGCAACCCGTCCGGCCGGCTGTCGAAACGCAGGGTGCAGCCGCAGCGCTGGACGATGGCCTGGACAATCGCCAGGCCGAGGCCGCAGCCGGTGCTCTGGCCATTGCGCCAGAAGCGTTGGGTCAGGTGTTGCATGTCCTCTTCGGCAATGCCCGGCCCATGGTCGCGAACCACAAACTGCACGCGATTGCCGGTGGTTTCCAGGCTCAGTTCCACGGCGCCATCGCCCGGCGTATGCCGTAGCGCGTTGTCGAGCAAGTTGCGCAGCGCGGCAATCGAGAGCACGGCGGGCATTTGCACCGGCGCGTGAGAGAACTTTGGCGGCACCTTGAACTTGATCCGCTGGCGATCACCGCTGGCGGCGTCCTGGATCGCCAGTTTGGCCACTTGCTCGGCGCTGCATTGCACGCCGTCATCAAACGACAGACTGCCTTCGACCCGCGCCAGCAGCAGCAATTGTTCCAGCGTGCGATGCAAACGGTCGGCGCCCTCTTCGGCCCGGGCCAGGGATTGATCCCGCGCCGCGCCGTCGGTCATGCGCGCCACTTGCAGGTGCGTCTTGATCGCCGTCAGCGGGCTGCGCAGTTCATGCGCCGCGTCACCGGTCAGGCGGCGCTCGCGCTCGATGGTCTTGCCGATCCGCTGGAACAACTGATTCTGCGTGTCGAGCAAAGGTTGCAGCTCACTGGGTAGCGGCTGGATCTGCAACGGTTCGAGGGAGTCGGCGCTGCGCCGCATCAAGGCGTCGCGCATGCGGTTGAGCGGCGCGAGCCCCTGGCCGATCCCCAGCCACAGCAGGCACAGGCAACCAAGCAACGCCACCCCCACCGGCACCGAAGCCGCCAGCAGGATCGACATGTTCAGGGCTTCACGTTCGATCTGCCGATCAGCCGTGGTGATCCGCAAATCGCCACGGGCCAGGGTGAAACTGCGCCACGGTGCGCCGTCGATCATCTGGTCGTGGAAGCCCATTTTCTCGGCTTCCAGGGTTTGTTGCGGGTCGGTGTGACTGCGGGCGAGGATTTCGCCGCGCAACGAGCTGACCTGACACGCCATGCCGCCCGGGATGTTCAATTGTTCAGCGCTGAAATGGGTGCCCTCGCCTTTGCTTGGCAAGGCCGGCAATTGTTCCATCAGCCCGGCGACCATGCGCGCCGACGCCACCAGCCGCTGGTCGAGGGAAAACATCATTTGATTACGCAAATCGCTGAGCATCCAGGCCGCCGCCAAGGCCCAGATCAGCGCAAAAGCGGCGCCGAGTGTCAGGCTCAGGCGCAAACGCAGGCTCATCACTTCGATTGATCTCCGCCATCCGCCGGCCCCAGGCGATAGCCCAGGCCGCGCACGGTCTCCACAATGCCGTTACCCAGTTTACGCCGCAGGTGATGGATATGAACGTTGAGGGCGTTGCTTTCCAGTTCGTCGTTGAAACCGTAGACGCTGTCTTTCAATTGCTCGGTGGACAGCACTCGGCCACGGTTATGCAGCAAGGCTTGCAACAGCGACTGTTCACGGCGCGACAGGTCGACCGGCTGGCCAGCGAGCAGGGTTTCGCGACTGCTCGGGTCGTACGTCAGGGCGCCGTGCTCGATCAGGTTGACGCTGCGTCCCGCCACGCGTCGCAGCAACGTGTGCAGGCGTGCGGCGAGTTCACGCAGGTCGAAAGGCTTGAGCAGGTAGTCGTCGGCACCGGCTTGCAGACCGTCGACGCGGTCGGTGACGGAATCCCGGGCCGTGAGAATCAGCACCGGCAACTCAAGGCCGTTGTGGCGCAACTGCTGAAGCAGCTTGAGACCGTCTTCGTCCGGCAGGCCGAGGTCAAGCACCATCACGTCGAACTCGGCCACCTTGAGCATCGCCCGGGCAGCCGAGGCGGTAGCGACATGCTCCACGGTCAGGCCTTGGGCGGTGAGCCCGGCGACGATGCCGCTGGCGATCAACTCATCGTCTTCGCAAACCAGTACGTGCATGGGAGCTCCGTGAGCAAAAACATGAGTCAAACAGGTGTGGATTAAGCGGCAATTATGGCAAGCGCATTGACTGACGAGAAGCAGGGCCTTCGTTCAGTCGTCGCCACCTCCGTCAAAGGGTGTTGGATGATCGCATAATTAGTTAACTAAGCCTCACGTATTCGATTGACTAACACCGTAACAAACCCTCCCCATAAAACCGTACAAAAGCAAAAAACAGCGAGTTAATCTAAATACGGCTTTATTGCCCTCATTAACTTTTACATGCAACCCTTCAATTACTCAAAAGACTTACTTAACTGAAAGGATTCAGACCATGCCTACATTTAAAAACTTTGTTGCTGTCGATTGGCGCTCGGGACCAGACCGTATTTACTTCTTCTTCAAAGATACCAATACTTATTCTCGCTTTAACATTGGCGACAATGAAGTGCCGGAGGGATACCCCGCTGCTGTCGATGGCAAATGGGGCAACTTTGACGAACATGTCAAAGATCTGCGCTTCGGATTCACCACCACCGACATTGATCCTTATGGCGGCACCGGGCCTGTGACGGGCAACGACATTTTATGGCTGTTTTATTACGCAGGCGATACACCGATGGTCTGTCGATATGATCAGAAACTCGATGAAGTCAACAGAACCCTTCGCCTGGCCGACTCGGTATGGCACATGTTACTTCCTTATTTTGACCGTATCGTCGCCGGCACCTGGTGGCAAGTGTTTGGTAGAGGTAAGTTATTCAAATTCCTCATGGATGACGGGCACTACCTAGTCGTGGACCTTATTGCAAAGCAGAAAGTCATTCGCAGGCAGATAGCCCAGGACTGGCGTGGATTGGATGCCTATAAGCACCGAATCATAACCGCGGCACAAAACGACCACCCACTGCTCGACAAGTACTACTACATTTTCTTGACCGATAACGAATATCTGAAATACGACATCACCAACAATCGGGTGGTGGCTGGCCCCACCCAAATCGATGACGAATCCTGGCCTGGACTGTTACGAGACTGAATAGTCTACAAGGGCCGGCTTTCAGTCTGCCTTTACCGCTCGCAGTCGCTGTAGGGCGCGGTTAATCATCGGTTAATCGCCGCCGCTCATTGTGCAGCTCACTTGCACAGAGCCAAGGCTTATCCATGCGTCGACTGTTTGTACTTTTTGTTCTCTTGATCTCGGGTCTGGCCCAGGCGGGAACCAATCCGTTTGAGGCCAAGCCCGACTTTCTTCCGGTCGGCAAAGCCTTCATTTTTACCTCCGAACGCCTTGAGTCTGGAGAAACCCAGCTGTTCTGGCAGATTGCCGACGGCTATTACCTGTACCAGAAACGGCTGAAATTCGATGGTTTGCCAGAGCAGCACAAACCGGTGCTGCCGGAAGGCGAGTCCCACAGCGACGAGTTTTTCGGTGAGCAGCAGGTCTATCGCCAGGGCCTGGAGCTGAAGATTCCTGCCGGTGCCAGTGGCCAGATCAAGGTGGGTTTCCAGGGCTGTGCCGATGCCGGTTTGTGTTATCCGCCGCAAACCCAGGTCGTGGACCTGGGCGACAGCGCAGCGGTTAACGTGGCCACCGAAGCGCCGGACCAGGCCTTGGCCAGTGGCCTGCAACAACGGGCGTTGGGTTGGAGCTTGCTGGTGTTCTTCGGCCTCGGCCTGTTGCTGGCGTTCACGCCGTGCTCATTGCCGATGCTGCCAATCCTGGCCGGCTTGATCGTCGGCAGCGGCGCCAAGCCCAAGCGCGGTTTCGCCCTGGCCAGCAGTTATGTGGTGAGCATGGCGCTGGTGTATGCGGCGATGGGCGTCCTGGCGGCGCTGCTCGGTGCCAACCTGCAGGCGCTGTTGCAAAACCCTTGGCTGCTCGGCAGTTTCGCGGCGATTTTCGTGTTGCTGGCGTTGCCGATGTTCGGCTTCTTCGAGCTGCAACTGCCGGTGGCCGTACGAGACCGACTGGAAAACGTTTCGCGCAATCAGCGCGGCGGCAGCCTGATCGGCGCCGGCGCATTGGGGGCCTTGTCCGGCCTGCTGGTCGGCCCGTGCATGACCGCGCCGCTGGCGGGCGCCCTGCTCTACATCGCGCAAAGCGGTAACGCCTTGCATGGCGGGCTGATTCTGTTCGCCATGGGCATCGGCATCGGTGTGCCGTTGCTGTTGCTGGTGACCGTCGGCAATCGCTTCCTGCCCAAACCCGGCGCCTGGATGAACCTGCTCAAGGGCATCTTCGGCTTCCTGTTCCTCGCCACCGCGTTGCTGATGTTGCGTCCGGTGCTGGATGAGTCGCTGTGGGTCGGTTTGTGTGGTGCGTTGCTGTTGATCGCGGCGTATAGCGCCTGGAAGCAGTCGGAAGGTTTCGGTCGCATCGCCCACCTGTTCGGCGCCAGCTCGTTGCTGCTTGGACTGTGGGGCAGCCTGGCGCTAATCGGTGCGGCCGGTGGCAGTGATGACCTGTTCAAGCCGTTGCAGGTGTTCCGCGCGTCCAACTCGGCCCTCGCCGCCGTGCCAACGGGCCACGACGCCTTCACCACGATCAAGGACAGCGCCGCACTGCAACGTGAACTCGATGCGGCCCAGGCTCAAGGCCAGTGGGTGCTGCTGGATTACTACGCCGACTGGTGCGTGTCGTGCAAGGTCATGGAAAAACAGGTGTTCGGCAAATCCAAGGTACTCGAAGCACTGAGCGACGTGCGCTTGCTCCGGCTGGACGTCACCGCCGACAATGCCGCCAGCCGCGAACTGCTCGGCCGTTACAAAGTGCCGGGGCCACCGAGCCTGCTGTGGATCGGTGCCGACGGCGAAGAGCGTCGCAGCCAGCGCATCACCGGCGAGGTCGATGCCGACACTTTCCTGCAACGCTGGACCACCACCCGAGACGCCCGTTAATGCTGACCTTTACCCTCGGCACGTTTGCCATCGCGCTTAACCACCTGCTGCTGATCAGTGCATTGGCACTGGCGACCTTCGTCGGCTGGCGGGTGGCCAAGCGCGGTGGGGAAAACCCCGAGTCGGTGCTGTTCAGCCTGTTCCTGATCGGCATGCTCGCGGCGCGAATCGGTTTTGTTGCCGTGTACTGGACGCACTATCGCAACGACGCCTGGCAGATTATCGACCTGCGCGACGGCGGTTTCCTCGCCTGGCCGGGGGTGATCGCGTTGTTGCTGGCCGCCGTGTATCGAGGCTGGCGTCGCCCGGGCCTGCGCCGACCCTTGGGTTTTGGCGTGGGCTGCGGTCTGGCATTCTGGTTGCTGGCGACGTTCTCCCTGACAATTTACGAACAAGGCACGCGCCTGCCGGACATTGCCCTGCGCAATGCCGCCGGGGAAACCGTGCAACTGGCCGACTACAAAGGCGGCCCGCTGGTGATCAATCTTTGGGCGACCTGGTGCCCGCCGTGCCGCCGGGAAATGCCGGTGCTGGAAAACGCCCAGCAACACCGTCCGGACCTGACTTTCCTGTTCGTTAACCAGGCCGAAAGCATGCAAAGCGTCAGCACCTTCCTGGAAACCCAGGGCCTGAGCCTGTCCAACGTGCTGTTCGACGGCGGCGGCCGACTGGGCCAGGCCGTGGGCTCCATGGCGTTGCCGACTACGCTGTTCTACAGCCCCGAAGGTCGCTTGTTGGGCAGCCATCTGGGGGAACTGTCGGAAGCCAGCCTGGCCCGCGCCCTGGAAAACTTCGAGACCCCGAATCCTGCCGTACCGGCCACCTCTTCAAGGAAATTGCCATGCCCCGCCTCCGCCACCTGCTGACGTTGACCCTGGGCGCCGCCCTGCTGCACCTGCCCTCGGTGCAGGCTGAAGAGCTGCCCGAGGCGATCAAGAAGATCGAAGCCAAGGGTGCGAAAATCGTCGGTCAGTTCGACGCGCCCGATGGCTTGCGCGGGTATGCCGCGCAATACCAGAACCGTGGCATGGCGCTGTACCTGACGCCCGATGGCAAGCATGTCTTGCTGGGCAATTTGTACGACGCGGACGGCAATGACCTGAGCGCCGCACCATTGCAAAAGCTGGTGTACGCACCGATGGCCAAGGAAGTCTGGGGCAAGATGGAAGCGAGCAACTGGATCGCTGACGGCAACAAGGACGCACCGCGCGTCGTCTACTTGTTCAGCGACCCCAACTGCCCTTACTGCAACATGTTCTGGGAACAGGCGCGGCCGTGGGTGAAGGCCGGCAAGGTGCAGTTGCGGCACATCATGGTCGGCATTATCCGCGAAGACAGCCCGGGCAAATCTGCCGCGTTGCTGGCGGCGAAGGACCCGCAAAAAGCGCTGGAAGACCATGAGAAGTCTGGCAAGGACAGTAAACTCAAGGCCTTGAAAGACGTGCCACCGGCGATCCAGGCGAAACTCGCGGCCAACATGCAGTTGATGGAAGATCTGGAGTTGCAGGCCACCCCGGCGATTTTCTACATGGATGACAAGGGCGAGTTGCAACAACAGCAAGGCGCGCCTTCGCCGGACAAGTTGCTGAAGATTCTCGGACCGAAGTAACCCCATCGGCCTCTTCGCGGGCAAGCCTCGCTCCTACAGGACTGCGTGCTATTCAAAACCACACAAAACCTGTAGGAGCGAGGCTTGCCCGCGAAGACGTCAGCAAGATCGACTAATTTCTCTTCGCCAAAAACCTCAGCAGCGACTCAGTGACAAACCCCGGGTTTTCCAGATTGGAAATATGCCCCGCTTCCGGCACCAGCACAGACGGGCAACCAATCAGCTCGGCCATCTCCCGGGCTTCACTCGGTGGCCGTGGCTTGTCCTGATCACCGCACATCACCAGTGTGTTCGCTGCATCCAACTCGCCCAGACGCGGCAACAGATCATCCCGACCAAACGTAATCCGCCCCATCGGCACGATGCTTTCGCGCAGACGTTCCGGCGGCAGTGCGGCCAGTTTCGAGCGGAAATCCTGATACAGCGCCGACTGCGGATCGATGCCCGGACGGAAGAAGATCGGCACCACGATATCCAGCAGTTGCGGTGAAATCACGCCGGTGTCTTCGATCTGTTTGAACAACGAGAAGTAGTATTGGCGAGTCGGTTCCGGCTCGACACCGACGTACGTGTCCATCAGCACCAGACCGTTGAGCCGCTGCGGTGCCGACAGTGCCAGTCTCACGCCCCACATGCCGCCGACCGACAGACCAACGAGCGTGATCCGGTCGATATCCAGGTGATCGAGCAGCGCCAGTGCCTGGCGCGCGATGTCATCCAGCGACGTCGTACCGGCGGGCAGCGGCCCGGATTCGCCATGGCCCCAGAGGTCCAGGGCGATCACCCGATAGTGTTCCGATAACGCGGCGATCTGCGGCGCCCACATGGCTTGGTCCCACAGGTAGCTGCCGGCCAGCAGGACTGCCGGGCCAGTGCCTTGATCAATGTAGTGAAGGGCTTGTCCGTCCAGGGTTACGAAGGGCATCGACTGTCTCCTTTGTGAAGGGATTTATCAAAAAAGCAGAGGCAGCCTGAGCCGAGCGGAAGCAGCAGTCAACGCGCAAATCTGCGCAATTTGTACCGACGCCTTCGCGAGCAAGCCCGCTCCCACATTTGACCGCGATCTAATGTGGGAGCGGGCTTGCTCGCGAAGGGGTCTTCACAGACGCCAGAGGATTACAGGCCCTCCAACTCCGCCATCAGATCATTGAGGCGATCCACCTTCTCCTCGGTGATGTCGCTCGCCGCCAACCCGTCGATGTACTCGGCCAATTCCTCCACCGTGCTGCATTCAAACATCGCCCGCAACGGCACATTGCGTTGCAGGGATTTTTGCACCCGTGAGGCAATCTGCGTGGCCAACAACGAATGCCCGCCCAGTTCAAAGAAGTTGTCGCGAACACCAACTTTCTCGACCTTCAGCACCTCAGCCCAGATACCGGCCAAGGTCTGCTCCAGTTCATTGCGCGGCGCCTGGTAATCCTGGCTCTGCAACTGGCCGATCTCCAGCGCCGGCAAGGCCTTGCGATCGAGTTTTCCGTTGGCGTTCAGCGGCATCTTGTCCAGCCACAGCCAGTGCAGCGGCACCATGTATTCCGGCAATTCGGCGCGCAGGCGCTGCTTGATGCGTTCCAGTCGTTCGCCCGGATTGAGCGCCGAATCAGCCGCCACCAAATAGCCAACGAGGTGTTTGCCGTTCACGCCGTCCTGCACGCTGACCGCCGCTTCGCGGACTTCCGGTTGTTCGTGCAGACGCGCTTCGATTTCCCCCAGCTCGATACGGTAACCGCGAATTTTCACTTGATGGTCGATGCGCCCAACGTATTCAAGCACGCCGTCACTGCGACGCCGAGCCAGATCACCGGTGCGATACAGCCGATCCCCCGGCGCGCCGAACGGGTTCGGCACAAACACCTGAGCGGTGCGCAACGGATCGCTCACATACCCGCGCCCCACCCCGGTGCCGGCGACGCACAACTCGCCTACCGCGCCCAGCGGCACCAGTTCCAGCGCACCATCGAGCAGGTACAAACGGTTGTTGTCGGTCGGCGTACCGATCGGCAAGTAACTGCCACGCGTCGAGGCCATGTCGACGCGGAAGAACGCCACGTCATCCGAACATTCCGCCGGGCCATAAGCGTTGACCAGCCCAATCTCCGGGTAGCGCAGCAGCCATTGGTGCGCCAGTTCCGGCGGCATCGCCTCACCGGTCGGCAGCATCCAGCGCAAGCCGTCGAGGCTCATGCGTTCCTGGGCGAGCATGCCCTGGATCAACGACGGCACACTTTCCAGCACGGTGATGCCTTGGGACGAAACATGACTCAGCAAACCCTGTGGATCATGAGCAATGGTGTTCGGCACGATATCCACCCGAGCGCCAAACAACGGTGCCGCGAGGAACTGCCAGACCGAAATGTCGAAACTTTGCGAGGCGGTCTGGGCGATCACATCCGTGGCGCTCAGGTTCAGGTACGGCAGCTTGCTCAACTGGTTATTGAGCATGCCGCGTTGCTCGACCATCACGCCCTTCGGCAACCCGGTGGAGCCCGAGGTGTAGATCACGTAGGCCAGGTTATCCGGGGCGCTGTAGATCCCCGGGTTTTGCACCGACACATCGCTCGCTTGCACGTCTTCCCAGACCAACAACTTGGGTCGATTGGCACCGCTAAACTCGTCCAGCAACGCGACGGCCTGCTCACGGCACGCTTCGGTGCAAACCAGCAACGGCGTACGGCTGAGGTCGATGATCCGGCTCAGGCGCTGACTGGGCAGGCCCGAATCCAGCGGCAGGTAACCGGCACCGGCCTTGAAGCTGCCGATAATCATGCCGAGCAAATCGAGGTTACGTTCGGCGAGCAACGCCACCGGTTGATCGAGCCCGACACCGGCTGCGATCAACGCATGACCGAGACGGTTGCTGCGCTGGTTCAGCTCGACGTAGCTGTGCAGTCGATCGAGGCAACTGGCGGCAATCCGCTGCGGATGCTGCGCGACTTGCGCCTCGAACAATTCGACGTAGCTTCTTTCCAATGGGTAGTCGTGTTCGCTCTGGTTGCAGCCATGGATCAGGAAATCCTGCTCCTCGGCGCCCAGCAGCGGCAGCTCGGCCATGTCGCCGTGGAAGCCTTCCACCAGCGCCAGGAGCAAACGCTTGAACTCGCCGAGCATGCGCTCGATCGTGGACTCGTCGAAGTAACGCTGATCGTAGGACAGGTGCAGGCCCAGGTCATCGCCCGGATAGCAGACCGCCGTCAGCGGGAAGTTGGTGTGGGTGCGACCCGAATCCGAAGTGGCATTGAGGCTTTGCGCCCGGTCCAGCACCGAGACTTCCACCGGGGCGTTTTCGAACACGAACAGGCTGTCGAACAGCGGCTGGCCTTTGGGCAGTTCGCTGTGTTCCTGAATGCTCACCAGCGGCAGGTATTCGTACTCGCGCAGTTGCATGTTGCTGTCGAGCAAACCACTGAGCCACTGACGAACGCTGCAACGCTGATCGTCTTCGGGCATTTTCACCCGCAGCGCGATGCTGTTGATGAACAGGCCGACCGTGCGTTGCATCTCCGGCATGTGCACCGGGCGCCCGGCCACGGTGACGCCGAACAGCACGTCGCGATCACCGCTCAAGCGCCGCAAGACCAAGGCCCACGCCGCTTGGGCGAAGGTGTTGACGGTCAGTTGATGGGCCTGCGCCAGCTCCCGCAGTTGTGCACCCTCACGGGCATCGAGTCGGGTGTAGCGGTCGCCGACGATCATGCCGCCGCTGTCACCGGCGTGTTCACGCAGGAACGGTCGGTCGCTCGGAATCGGCGTGGTCCGTTCGAAGCCTTGCAGGTTGGTTTTCCACCACTGCCGCGCCTCGGCCAGGCTCTGGCGTTGCAGCCAGCCGATGTAGTCGCGATAGCGCGGCGGCACGGCGAGTTGTGCTTCGCGGCCTTCGCCCAGCGCGGTGTAGATTTCAAAGAAATCGTTCATCAGCAGCGAACGGCACCAGGCATCGATGAGGATGTGGTGGTTGCTCATCATGAACCAGTAACGCGCTTCGCCGACCTTGATCAGACGCAGATGAAACGGTGCCTGGTTGAGCAGATCGAAACCGGCCTCGCGTTCGTTTTTCAGCAACACCTGCAGCTTCGGCTCTAGCTCTACCTCCGCGATGGCGGTCCAGTCGAGGTACTCGATCGGCGTGCTGCCCGGTTTGTGAATCACTTGCAGCATGTCTTCGCCGACGTTCCAGCAAAACGACGCACGCAAGGCTTCATGGCGAGCGATCACCGCTTGCCAGGCCTGGGCGAAACGTTGTGGATCGAGTTCGCTGTTGATGCGGTAGCGATCCTGCATGTAGTAGAGGCCGGTGCCCGGTTCCAGCAAGGTGTGCAGCAGCATGCCTTCCTGCATCGGGGTCAGCGGGTAGACGTCTTCGATGAGCACCGCCGGCACCGGCAGCGCGTCGAGTTGCCCTTGCGTGAGTTTCGCCAGCGGGAAGTCCGATGGCGTCAGGCCGCCCACATCACTCTGCAGGCAATGCTCGATCAGGCCCTGCAATTCGCCAAGGTAGGCGTCCGCCAGTTCGCTGATGGTTTGCGGGTCGTGGCGTTCGGTACTGAAAGTCCAGCGCAGCACCAGCTCACCGCCGTAGACCTGACTGTCGACGCTCAGCTCGTTAGGCAGCGGCGCTTTCGGATCGTGTGCGGCTCCCACCGGCTCATCCAACGGACGGAACAACGCGTCACTGCCGAAGCTCTGGTCGAACTGACCGAGGTAGTTGAAGGTGATCGGCGCCACCGGCAGCGCCGCCATGGTTTTTCGACACACCTCATCAGCCAAGTAACGCAGCACGCCATAACCCAAGCCTTTGTGCGGCACGGCGCGCAGTTGTTCCTTGATCGCCTTGATCGACACGCCCTGCCCGTCCGCTGGTGTCAGCCGCAGCGGATAAGCGCTGGTGAACCAGCCGACCGTACGCGTCAGGTCGATCTCATCGAACAGGGTTTCGCGGCCGTGACCTTCCAGTTGAATCAGCGCCGATTCGTCACCGCTCCAGCGGCACAGCACGCGGGCCAATGCGGTCAGCAGCAGGTCGTTCACCTGAGTGCGATACGCACTCGGCGCCTGTTGCAGCAACTGCCGGGTGCGCTCGCTGTCGAGGCGCACGCTGACGGTTTGGGCATGGCGATTCTGCCGACCGCCCTCGGGGCGTTCGCACGGCAGTTCAATGCCTGGACCGGCCAGTTGCGCCTGCCACCAGCCCAGTTCTTCGCGCAGGGATTCGCTGCCGGCGTACGCTTGCAAACGGGCGGCCCAGTCCTTGAAGGCGCTGGTTTTGGCTGGCAGGTTGAGCGTCTGTTGCGCGGTCAATTGACGATAGGCGGTTTGCAGATCGTCCAGCAGCACGCGCCACGAAACCCCGTCCACCACCAAGTGGTGAATCGCGATGAACAGCCGCTGCTGGTCCCTCGGTGCATCGACCAACAGCGCGCGCATCAGTGGGCCCTGTTCGAGGTCGAGGCTGCGCTGGGCATCGGCGAACAGCGCCACGCATTTATCGATGGAAGGAACGCGCACTTGCCAGAGCACCGCGGCATCGGACACCGGCTGATGTTCGGCCTGCCATTGGCCAGCGGCGTCAATGAAACGCAGGCGCAAGGCGTCGTGCTGCTGGATCACGGCCAGCAACGCCGTCTCAAGACGATGGGGTTCCAGGGTCACGGTCGGTTCCAGCAGCAAGGCCTGGTTCCAGTGTTGGCGCTGCGGGATATCGGTGTCGAAGAACCAGTGCTGGATCGGCGTCAGGCGCGATTCGCCCGTGAGCAAACCTTGCTCGGCCGTAACCTGTTCGGTGCGGGTCGCTACGGCGGCGAGACTTTGCACGGTCTGGTGCTGGAACAGATCCCGCGGGCTGAAGTGAATGCCCTGCTGCCGCGCACGGCTGACCACCTGGATCGACAGGATCGAGTCGCCACCGAGTTCGAAGAAATTGTCGTTGAGACCGACCTGTCCGACGTTCAGCACGTCGCACCAGATGCTGGCCAGGGTCAGCTCCAGCTCATTGCTCGGCGCCACGTAGTGCTGACGATTCAGCTCCGGGTCCGGTGCTGGCAACGCGCGGCGGTCGAGTTTGCCGTTGGCAGTCAGTGGCATGCTGGCCAGCAGGATCAGGTGCGTCGGCACCATGTAATCCGGCAGTTGCGATTTGAGGTGATTTTTCAGCGCTTCGCGCAGCGCAGCTTGTTGCGCGTCGTCCTGTTCGGCGACGTCACTGGCCAGATAGCCAACCAATTGTTTGCCGCTCGGGGCATCCAACGCCAGCACCACGGCTTCTCGCACCGATGAGTGTTCCAGCAGACGGGTTTCGATCTCGCCCAGTTCAATGCGGAAACCGCGAATCTTGACTTGATGGTCGATGCGGCCGAGGTACTCCACCAGACCGTCGGCACGCTGGCGCACCAGGTCGCCGGTGCGGTAAATACGCCCGCCGTCGACAGCAAACGGATCCGCCACGAAACGCTCGGCGGTCATGCCCGGACGCTGGTGATAACCCTGAGCCAGACCGGCACCACCGACGTACAACTCGCCCGTCGCGCCTTGTGGCACCAACGCCAGATCGGCATCAAGGATGTACGCCACTCGAGCGCCGATCACGCTGCCGATCGGCACACTGCCCAGGCCTTCTTCCAACTGTTCAGGCGCCAGGCTGGCCAGTGGCATGACCACGGTTTCGGTCGGCCCATAGGCGTTGAAGAACTGGCTCGGCTTGAACGCCGCACGAATCCGCTGCAGGTGTTCGCCCGTCAGGGCTTCACCGCCGGTGATGATCATGCGCACCGGCAGAGTTTCGTTTTGCGTGGCCAGCCATTGCGCCAATTGGCTGCCATAGCTTGGGGTGAAGCCGAGGATGTTGATGTTGTGACGGCGAATCAGGCCGCAGATTTCTTCCGCATCCCATTGGCCTTGCGCACGCAGAACCACTTGCGCGCCGCTCAGCAATGGCACCAGCAGACGCTCGGTGGCGGCGTCGAAGTTGATCGAATAGAAATGCAGTTCGCAATCATCTGGACGCATGCCAAAACGTTCGATGACCGCCTGGCAATGCATGGCGATTTCACCGTGGGAGACCACCACGCCTTTCGGTTTGCCGGTGGAGCCCGAGGTGTAAATCAGGTACGCCTGATGTTGCGGCAGGCTGATAATCGGCAGCTCGGTAGCCGGGTAATTGGCCAGTTCCGCGGCGTCTTCTTCCAGGCACCAGCGGGCCACGGTCGATGGCAATTCACCGAGGGCCTTGAACATCGCCGCATCGCTGAGCAGCACACCGATGCCGCTGTCTTCGATCATGTAATGCAGGCGATCCAGCGGGTATTCCGGGTCAAGCGGCACGTAGGCACCGCCAGCCTTGAGGATCGCCAGCAGGCCGACGACCATCTCCAGCGAACGTTCCAACGCCAGGCCGACGCGCACCTGCGGGCCAACGCCTCGATCACGGAGCATCCACGCGAGACGATTGGCGCGGCTGTCGAGTTCGGCGTAGCTCAGGGTCTGCCCGGCGAAGGTCAATGCCGGTGCGTCCTTGCGCACCAGCGCCTGTTCGCTGAACAGGTGGTGGATGCACTGATCCAGTCGATGCTCGCCCTGTTCGATGCCAAGGCTGTCGAGCAGGTTTTGCTGTTCGCTCGCTTGCAGCAACGGCAGTTCACTGAGGCGCTGTTGCGGGTCGGCCAGCAGCGCTTCCAGCAGGTTGCGCCAATGCCCGGCCATGCGCGCAATGCGCGGTTCATCGAACAGATCGGTGCTGTACGTCAGGCAGCAACCCAGGCGATGGTCGAGGTCGGTGACTTCCAGGTTGAGGTCGAACTTGGTCGCCCGGGCATCGTTGGCCAGATACTCGACGGTCATGCCGGCCAGGGTGCGGCTCTGCTGGAATTCCCAGCGCTGCACGTTGCACATCACCTGGAACAGCGGGTTGTACGCCGCGCTGCGCGGTGGCTGCAAGGCTTCCACCAGATGATCGAACGGCAGGTCCTGATGGGACTGGCCTTCGATCACCGTGTGGCGCACCTGCTCGAACAATTCAGCCACGGACATCTGCCCGTCGAGCTGGCAACGCAGCACTTGGGTGTTGAGGAACGCACCGATCAGCCCTTCGCTTTCCGGACGAATGCGGTTGGCGACGGGGGCGCCGATGCGCAAGTCGGTCTGGCCGCTGTAGCGGTAAAGCAGCACAGCGAGGGCCGCGGTCATGGTCATGAACAGGGTCAGTCCGTGTTGCGCGTTGAAGGCGCGGACCCGTGCGGCGAGGTCATCGCTGAGGTCGAAACGGAACAGTTCACCCTGATGACTTTGTACCGCCGGACGCGGACGATCGCCCGGCAATTCCAGCAGCGGATGTTCACGGCCCAGTTGCGTGGTCCAGTAGTCGAGCTGACGTTGACGCTCGCCGGATTCCAGCCACTGGCGCTGCCAGACGCTGTAATCCAGGTATTGCACTGGCAGCGGCGCCAGCGGCGATTCGCGGTCATCGACGAACGCTTCATAGAGCGCGCTCAGCTCACGGGCGAAGATGTCCATCGCCCAGCCTTCGGTGACGATGTGGTGCAGGGTCAGCACCAGGTGGTGTTCCTGCTCGGCGGTCTTGACCATGCAGGCGCGCAACAGCGGTCCGGTTTCCAGATCGAAAGGCGTGTGCGCTTCATCGTCGGCCAGTTGCTGCACCTGCCACTCGCGGCTGGCAGCGTCCAGTGTCGAGAAATCCTTCCAGTCCATGCGCATCCCGGTGTCTGGATGCACCTGTTGCCGGGCCACGCCGTCGATGCTCGGGAAGGTGGTGCGCAGGGTTTCGTGACGCATGATCAGCGCTTGCAGCGCCGCCTCGAAACGCCCGACATCCAGCACTCCGCGCAGCCGCGCCATGCCGCCGACGTTGTAGGCCGGGCTGTCCGGTTCCATCTGCCAGAGGAACCACATGCGCTGTTGCGAATAGGACAACGGCACCGGTTGGCTGCGATCGACCTGCTTGATCGGCGGCTGTTTATTGGTCTTGCCGCTGACCTGGATCAGCCGAACCTGTTCGGCGAACGCGCCCAGTTCACTGTTCTCGAACAGCGCACGCAGCGGCAACTCGACGTCGCAAGCCTGGCGGGTGCGGGAAATGATTTGGGTGGCCAACAGCGAGTGACCGCCGAGGGCGAAGAAATCGTCGCGTAGACCGACTTGCGCAAGACCCAGCACTTCGCACCAGATGCCGGCGATTTGCTGTTCCAATTGAGTGACCGGTTCGACGTGTTCGCGCACCTGCCATTGCGGCTCCGGCAAGGCGCGCCGATCGAGTTTGCCGCTTGGGCTCAAGGGCATTTGGTCCATACGCATCAGCTGCGCCGGGACCATGTAGTCCGGCAGCTCGGCCGCCAATGCGGTTTTCAGGCGGGTGGTTTGAACGTCCTCGGTTTCACTGCCTTCAATGGTGGTGTAGTAACCGATCAACTGTCCACCGGCCGCTGTTTCGCGCACCAGCACCACGGCTTGGGCGACGCCGTCCTGGGCCAGCAGACGCGCCTCGATTTCCTCCGGTTCGACGCGGAAGCCGCGCAGTTTGACCTGCTGATCGAGACGCCCCAGGTATTCGATCACGCCGTCGGCGGTCCAGCGCGCACGGTCGCCGGTGCGGTACAGACGCGCGCCCTGCTCGCCCAACGGATCGACGACAAACCGTTCGGCGGTCAGGCCCGGACGGCGCAAATACCCTCGCGCCAGACCGATGCCACTGATGCACAGTTCACCCGGCACGCCGGCCGGCACTGGGTTGAGGTCACTGTCGAGCACGCGGCAAACGACGTTGCCCAATGGCCGACCAATCGGCGAGCGCTCGCCATCGGCGGTCGTGCAATGCCAATGGGTGACGTTGATCGCGGTTTCGGTCGGGCCGTAGCGGTTGTGCAGTTGCACCGCCGGCAATTGCTCCAGCACGCGGTTGCGCAGTTCGGCGGGCAAGGCTTCGCCACCGGAGAACACACGACGCAGGCTGGTGCATTCGGCGCTCAGCGGTTCGTCGATGAACAATGCCAGCAGCGGTGGCACGAAGTGCAGCGTGGTCACGCCGTACTGTTGAACCAGCTGCGCGATGCGGTGCGGATCGCGGTGTTCGCCGTGGCCGGCGATCAGCAAACGGCTACCGGTGATCAGCGGCCAGAAGCACTCCCACACCGACACGTCGAAGCTGATCGGCGCCTTTTGCATCAGCACGTCGGTGTCGTTCAGCCGGTAGGTGTCCTGCATCCATTGCAGGCGTTCAGCGAGGGCGGCGTGAGTGTTGCCGACGCCCTTCGGCTGACCGGTGGAACCGGAGGTGTAAATCACGTACGCGAGGTTATCGCCGTGCAGGTGCAGACCCGGCGGGTGGCTCGGCCAGCGCTCCAGATGCAGGGCGTCCATGGCGATCACACTGACGCCGTCGGTGGCCGGCAAGCGGTCGAGCAATTGGGTTTGGGTCAGCAGCAACTCGACGCCGCTGTCGTTGAGCATGTAGGCCAGGCGCTCGGCCGGGTAATTCGGGTCGAGCGGCACATAGGCACCACCGGCCTTGATGATTGCCAGCAGGCCGATCAGCAATTGCGGCGAACGCTCGGCGGCGATGGCCACGCAAACGTCCGGACCGACACCTTTGTCGCGCAGATAATGGGCCAGGCGGTTGGCCTGGGTGTGCAGTTCGGCGAAGTCCAGATGGCCGCCGTCCCACATCAGCGCGGTGCGTTCCGGGGTGAGGCGCGCTTGTTCGTTGAGCCGTTCCGGCAGCCATTGGCTGGCGGGCGTGCACGGTGCGGTGCTCCAGTTTTTTTGCTGATCGTGTTCGCTCGGCGTCAGCAGTGGCAGGTCGGCGATGACGGTGTTCGGTTGCTCGCAAACGGCGCGCAGCAGGTTGCTGAAATGTTCGGCCAGACGCTCGATGGTCGTGGCGTCGAACAACTCGCTGGCGTAGTCGAAGGACAGGCTCAAGCGACCGTTTCGGTCTTCTTCACTGTGCAGTTGCAAGTCGAACTTGGCTTCGCGACTGTGCCACGGCAGCTCTTCGGCCAGCAGCCCCGGTAAACGCCGCAAGGCGCTGAGGTCGCGTTGCTGATGGTTGAACATGACCTGGAACAAGCCCTGCTCGCGAGCTTGAGGGAAGGCTTCAAGCAATTGCTCGAACGGCAGATCCTGATGCGCTTGAGCGCCCAATGCCGCCTGGCGGGTTTGCGCCAGCAGCTCCGTGAATGGCCGCTGCGAATCGACTTCGGCGCGCAGCACCTGGGTGTTGATGAAGAAGCCGATCAACCCTTGGGTTTCCAGGCGCGGGCGGTTGGCATTCGGCACGCCGATGCGAATGTCGCGCTGGCCGCTGTAGCGGTGCAGCAGGCTCTGGAACGCGGCGAGCAGCAGCATGAACGACGTCGATTCGTGGGCCTGGGCGGTCTGGCGAATGGCATCGCTCAAGGTTGCGCCGAGCTTTATGAAGTGGCGAGCAGCGCTGTGAGTGTGTTGCGCTGAGCGCGGGTGATCCGTCGCCAGACTCAGGGTCGGATGTTCATCGCCCAACTGCGCTTTCCAATACGCCAGTTGCCGTTCGCCCTCCCCTTGCGCCAACCATTGACGCTGCCAGCTACCGTAGTCGGCGTACTGCGTGGGCAGTGCCGCAAGCGTCGCTGTTTGCCCTTGGGACGCGGCGGCGTACAGGCGTGAGAACTCGTCGATCAACACGTTCAGCGACCAGCCGTCAGCGATGATGTGGTGCAGGGTCACCAGCAGTTGATGGTCCTCGTCATCGAGGCGCACCAAGGTCACCCACAGCAGTGGGCCTTGCTCCAGATCGAACTGGGTACGCGCTTCGTCCTCACGGATTTGCAGCGCGCGCGCTTCACGCTCGGCGGCGGGCAGGTCGCTGATGTCGATCAATTGCAGATTGAATTCGGCGGCGGCATCGACCTGTTGCAGCGCCACGCCGTCACGCTCGAAGAAGCGCGTGCGCAAGGATTCGTGCCGCTCGATCAACTGCTGGAAACTGGCGCGCAAGGCGTCTTCATCCAGTTCGCCGCGCAGGCGCAAGGCGCCAGGAATGTTGTAGGCGCTGCTGTGCGGGTCGAGTTGCCAGGTGATCCACAGACGGTTTTGCGCCAGAGATTGCGGCATGGCTTCGGTACGCGACAGCGCGGTGATTGCGCCTTGGGCGAGGCCGCCATCCTGTTGTTGCTGGGCCACGGCAGCGGCGAACGCGCCGAGGGTCGGCGCTTCAAACAGCAGGCGCAGGTTCAGCTCCAAGCCGAGTGCTTCGCGCAGACGCGCCACCACTTGAGTGGCGGCGATGGAGTTACCGCCGAGCAGGAAGAAGTGATCGTCGGCGCTGACCTGTTCGAGGTTCAGTTGCTCGCACCAGATCTGGCCGATCAAGGTTTGCAGCTCAGAGCCTGACTCTGTGTTTGCTTGGCTTTCGCTGGCTGCCGACGGGAACAGCGCGTAGCTGTCGAGGCTGCCGTCCGCCAGACGATTGCGGCACGCCGAACGTTGCAGTTTGCCGCTGGAGGTTTTCGGCAATGCGCCCGGATTGAGCAGCGCCACGACGCTTGGCGCTTGCTGATACGCCTCGGCCACGGCTTGGCGAATGGCTTTGATCAACGCGTCGGGCGGGAGGATTTTTTGCACACTACGGCTGATTTCCGCGGCGATGCCGATGCCTTCCTCGCCGTCGATATTCACGGCGAACGCGGCGACACGACCTTTGCGCACGACCTCCACTTCGCGTTCGATGGTCTGTTCGATGTCTTGCGGATAGAGGTTGTGACCGCGAACGATCAGCAGGTCTTTCAGGCGCCCGGTGATGAACAATTCGCCGTCGCGCATAAAGCCCAGATCGCCGGTGCGCAGCCAGGTTTTTTCATTGTGTTGCACGAAGGTCTTGGCGCTGGCTTCGGGGTTGCGCCAGTAGCCATGGGCGATGCTCGGCCCGGCGGCCCAGACTTCGCCGACTGCATTGTCGGCCAACTCGTCGAGCGTCATCGGATCGACAATCAGCACCGCGTGATCCGGCTGGCTGATGCCGCAGCTCATGATCTCCGCGCCCTCGCCCGGCTCGGCACGGTTTTGTGCCAGCGCCTGATCATCCACGCGCAGGTTGCCAATCCCTTGGCCACGCGGGCTGCCAGCGACGAACAGCGTGGCTTCGGCCAGACCGTAGGACGCCATGAAACTGTCCGACGTGAAGCCGCAACTCGCAAACTTCTCGGCGAAGCGTTCCAGAGTGTCGAGGCGAATCGGTTCGGAACCGGAATACGCCACGCGCCAGCCGCTCAGGTCGAGACGTTCCAGCGCCGACTCGCTGACGCGCTCGCTGCACAATCGATAGGCAAAATCCGGCCCGCCGCTGATGGTGCCGCCGTACTCGCTGATCGCTTCCAGCCAGCGCAACGGGCGGCCAAGGAAGTAGGCCGGCGACATCAATACGCACGGCACGCCACTGAAGACCGGTTGCAACAGACCGCCAATCAGGCCCATGTCGTGGTACAGCGGCAGCCAGCTGACGATCACATCGTCGGGGTTCAAATCGATGCCGAAACCGTGGCGGATCAGCTGTTCGTTGGCCACCAGGTTGCCGTGGCTGACTTGCACACCTTTAGGCAACGCGGTCGAGCCTGAGGTGTATTGCAGGAAAGCGATGTGATCGTCGTGCAGGTCCGGCGCGATCCAATGTTCGGCAAACGCGCTGTCGAGCGTATCGACACACAGCAACGGCGGCGCGCCTTCGATTTGCAGCAACGCATCGCGCAGGTCGGCGCTGGTCAGCAACAGACGCGGCTCGGCATCGCTGATGATCGACAGCAAACGCTCCTGATGATGACGACGGGCCGATTCGGGCGGATAGGCCGGCACCGCGATCACGCCGGCGTACAAGCAACCAAAAAACGCCGCGACGTAATCCGGGCCGCTGGGAAACAGCAGCACCGCGCGATCGCCCAACGCAGCCTGGGCCTGCAACGCGCCGGCAATGGTTCGCGCCCGCTGATCGAGCTCGCGATAGCTGAGCACCACAGCCTGATCCTGGGTTTCGGCGAGAAAACGCAAGGCCACCCGGTCCGGCGTCAGGGCCGCGCGGCGCTGGAGGGCTTGGACCAGATTGCTGGGGAGTTCGAACGCGTCGGTCATGAGGTTTCCTGCCTGATTTCGGCTTGGTAGGAGCGAGCTTGCTCGCGAAAATCCGGAGAACGCCGCCGGGTGTCAGGCGCCCATCGTCATCGTTGACGACTATCGCGAGCGAGCTCGCTCCTACGGGTGATGAGGGTTGTGCTGTGCCATTCACCAATGAGAACGGATGACATCTTTAAATAATTAGTCGGTGGGCTTGATCACCCACCGGGCTGGGGTGCGGCAGCGTGTCGCAGTGCTCACGCTGCACCGTCACGGCGCATTAATTCTCTTTCTCAATTGACAATCATTATCATTCAACCTAATTTGTCGCTCGAAGTGGAGGACGGCACCGGCCTTTCCGGGCGTCCCACTAACCTATTGGCAGCAGGGTGATTTCCATGACGGAACAAGTGTCCACAAGCAGGTGCGATTCACCGCTACTTCAGGCCTTCGTCGACAATCGACTGATTCTGGTCAAGATTGCAGCCCGCATCACCGGCTGCCGCTCGCGTGCCGAAGACGTGGTGCAGGATGCATTCTTCCGGTTGCAATCGGCGCCGGCGATCACGTCCTCGTTCAAGGCTCAGCTCAGCTACCTGTTCCAGATCGTGCGCAACCTGGCGATCGATCACTACCGCAAACAGGCACTGGAACAGAAGTATTCGGGACCTGAAGAGGAAGGCCTGAACGTCGTCATTCAAGGGGCTTCGCCGGAAACCTCGCACATCAACTTCTCGACGCTGGAACACATCGCCGACGCGCTGACCGAGCTGCCCAGCCGCACCCGCTACGCCTTCGAGATGTACCGCCTGCACGGCGTGCCACAGAAAGACATCGCCAAGGAACTCGGCGTCTCGCCAACCCTGGTGAACTTCATGATCCGCGATGCGCTGGTGCACTGCCGCAAGGTGTCGGGCAGTCGTGTGGATACGTTTGCCCGTCGTTGAATTCTGAAATCTGCGTCGCCCCGTTCGCGAGCAAGCCCGCTCCCACATTTGATCTCCTGTGAACTCACAATGTGTGAACACCAGAGATCAAATGTGGGAGCGGGCTTGCTCGCGAAGGCGGACTCAAGACCGCAACGGACCTTGAGCCACAAGCCTCACGCCAACGCACACCGATCAAAAAACCGCTCACGCCCCAGCACCATCAACGCCGCGCGCTTGTGCGGGAAGTCGAACTCTTTCTCGCAGTGGAAACGCTGGTTCTGCATATGCCCGATCACCTTCGCGTTATCGGCGCGAGGCTCGGCGACCACTCGCTGGGTGCGCGGATCGTCGAGAAACAGGTAATGCACCAGCGCCGATAACCAGCTCGCTACCTTGTGCGGGCCACGGTGATGTTCTTCGCCCACCAGCATGTGGATGCCACGGTCGTAATCGCCGGCAGCGTAGAACGGTGCGATGCGATCTTCCTTGGCCCAGTAGGCTTCGAAGTAGGCGAAGGGTTGATCATCAAAACAACCGATCAGCGTCAGCGTGTGCGGGTCGGCTTCGAGTGTGCTCAGGTACTCGCGATGCTGTTCAAGAGTGCCCTCCTCCTGCCAGAAACTCGCCACCCGCGGGCTGTTCTGCCAACGATTGAAACGCACCAGGTCATGCTCGATGTCGACCGTGCGCAGGGAAATCCACGCACCGAGGCGCGCATCGAAACGCCGATACACTTCACCTCGCGGCTTCATCGGGCGCAACGGATGACGCTTGCCACCACTGATGACCATTTGCTGCGGATAATTTGAGGTCAATGACGCGCCCAGCCACGGCTGGGGCAACTGCCAGAACAACGTACGCTCGCAGCGATACTGGCCGACGGTTTCGGTGCGGACCAACAAGCCGCTGAGCAACGCTTCGTCAGGGATTTCATCGAGGTGCCAAGTCAGGTGCTGACGGGCCGGGTCTCGGGCAAACAGCCAATAACACGCTGCCCAGAGTGCCTGACCGTCAGGGCGGTCAACGCGTTCTCCTACTTGCACCTGCAACTCGGGCTCACGCGTCAGGCGCAACTGGATCAGCGGCTGCCCATCCAGGCTCAGGCTCAGCCGGTTTTCGGTTTCATCAGCTACAAGACTGTTCCCGGTCGGCAAGGCCAGGGCAGTCAGGTCGTTCAGATTGGGCATGGGTCGGGCTCACGGTAATCGTCGACAGTTCAACGATGTGACGTCAGCCGGTGCGGGAAATTTAAGCGAAGTCGGCCAATACGCGACCTGTGGCGCGATTTCAGTTGTTCTGAACGGGCACGATGGCAATCTTGTAGGGATCGAAAATCTTCAACATCTGGCCATTGTCACGCAACCCTTGCAGCAACTTGCCGAGCGCCTCGCCACTGATCGGTGCGGCTGGCCGGAGAATGGCGTAGTGGTGATAGACCTGATCGATACGCTGGGACACCAGTAACTGATCGGCGACTTTCACATTGCGCAGCAGGTAATCGCTCAGGTAGGAGCGCGTCACCAACGCCACGTCGGCACGCCCGCGCAGCACCATCAGCAAGTTGCTGTCATGGGAATAGGTCAGCGTGGCGTTGTAGTTCTGCGCGAGGAATTTCGGATCGGCGTTGAAGTTGGCGAATTCGTAGTGATAACCGCTGAACAGCGCCAGCCGCTTGCCGGCGAGGTCGGCAAAATACGTTTGTTGACGGACCGGTTGGCCATCGGGCTGGCGTTGCGCGACGAAAATCTCGGCGTCTTCCAGGCCCATGTCGACACTGGTGTGGGGAATGTCTTTCCAGCCCCAGTCGGGGTTCTCGAAAATCGCCATGTCCACCCGCGCCTGCTTGAAGTCACCGAAGCGTCGGGGAATGGACGTCGGTACCAGCACAAACTGATAGTCCTTTTGCAAAGCATTGAGCGCCTCGACCAACTGCGGCAACAGACCGGTGTCGGCACCGGTTTCCGGGCGCACGGTGTAAGGCGGGAAATGTGCGGCACCGATCCGCACTTGTTGTGCAGCCTGGGATGACACTGCGCATAACGCTGCAAGCGACACCAGCAAAAGCCGCGAGGCCGTCCGAATTGGCGAAGACTTCAAAACCTACTCCCCAAGAAAATACGCATCAATGCATTCAAGCTAGGCGGTTTCACCCACTTAGCCAGTTTCCTGCTGGCGAATACACACTATTGTTTCTCTTCCAACACCAAAATCAAGGCTTCCTCGGCCAATTGATCGAGGCTCATGCTGCCGCCGGCGCGAAACCAGGTGGTGGTCCAGGACAGTGCACCGGTCAGAAAACGGCGGGTGATGAACACGTCCCCGCGGATAAATCCGGCGTCCTTGGCCTCACCCAGTACCTGCAGCCAGAGGTCTTCATAAATGTCACGCAGCGCCAACACTTGCGCCTGCCCGTCTTCGGACAGTGACCGCCATTCATACACCAGCACCGCCATGGCCTCGCCACTGCCGCCCATGATCGACTGCAATTCGCAGCGAATCAGCGCCAGCACCCGCTCGCGCACGTTGTTGGACTCTGCCAGGGCCGCGCGCATCAGCGCGGTGTTGTAGCGAACGGTTTCCTCCATCACCGCGCGCAGGATCTCGTCCTTGCTTTTGAAGTGATGAAAAATGCTGCCCGACTGAATGCCCACGGCGCCCGCCAGGTCGCGCACGGTGGTGCGTTCATAACCTTTGTTGCGGAACAGGTGAGCCGCCACTTGCAGCAGTTTGCCGCGGGCGCTGTCCGGGTCGGTCAATTGGCCGTTGTCGACCAATTCGCGCATGACCCTCAGGGCTTTTTGCTCGTCCACCCGTTCTCTCCTACAGTCGATCAATCAAATGCGCCATTTCATGTACGTTAACGACAACGTGTGCAACCTGAATCAACGCGGCGTCCTCACGCCTTTCGCGAGCAAGCTCGCTCCTACAATTTCGTGGGCAGCGCGGGCAATTTAAGCTGGGCGGAGCGACCAAGCAAGCGCTCGGGTAGAAGATAGTTTAGGCGTTTACAAACCAAGCGCTTGCTTGGTAGTCTCGATGCACTTCTGTTGGAGGTGGCTATGGAAAGGGCTGTGCCTGAAACAATTCGCATCGGATGCGCCAGCGCCTTCTGGGGCGACACCTCGACCGCCGCTGCGCAACTGGTGGAAGGCGGTCGCCTGGACTATCTGGTGTTCGATTACCTGGCCGAAATCACAATGTCGATCATGGCCGGCGCGCGGATGAAAGATCCCCAGGCCGGCTACGCCAGCGACTTCATCGAAGTCCTCAGCCCCCTTCTCGCTCACATCGCCGAACAAAAAATCCGCATCATCAGCAATGCCGGCGGGGTCAATCCACAGGCCTGCGCCGCCGCCCTGCAAGCGGCCTGCGACAAGGCCGGTGTGGCACTGAAGATCGCCGTGTTGCTGGGTGATGACCTGCAACCGCAGTTCAAACACCTGAGCCGCCTTGGCCTGCATGAGATGTTCAGTGGCGCACCGCTGCCGCCGATGTGCGTCTCGACCAACGCCTACCTCGGCGCACCGGGCATCGTCGAGGCGCTGCGCCTGGGCGCCGACATTGTCATCACCGGGCGCGTGGTCGACAGCGCGGTGGTCAGCGCCGCATTGGTGCATGAATTCGGCTGGTCGTGGCACGACTACGACAAACTCGCCCAAGCCGCTTTGGCCGGCCACATCATCGAATGCGGCGCGCAGTGCACTGGTGGCAACTTCACCGATTGGCGTGACGTGCCCGATTACGAACACATCGGCTTCCCGATCGTTGAAGTCAGCGCCGACAGCCAGTTCATCGTCAGCAAACCCGACGGCTCGGGCGGGCTGGTCACGCCACTGACAGTGGGCGAGCAGATGCTCTATGAAATCGGCAACCCGCAGGCCTATCTGCTGCCCGACGTGGTCTGCGACTTCAGTCAGGTCAAACTGGTGCAACAAGGCAAACAGGCGGTCCAGGTGCATGGCGCCAAAGGCTTGCCGCCGACCGATCACTACAAGGTCAGTGCGACCTACCCGGACGGTTTCCGTTGCACCGCCAGTTGCCTGATCGCCGGCATCGATGCAGTCGACAAGGCCCGGCGCGTCAGCGAAGCGATCATCAACAAGACTTCGGAGATTTTCAGCCAGCGCGGCTGGGCACCCTACAGTGAAGTGAACGTCGAACTGCTGGGCAGCGAGGCCACTTACGGGCCCCACGGCCAGCGCCGGGACAGCCGTGAAGTGGTGATAAAACTCGCCGTGCGCCATCCGAGCAAACAGGCATTGATCGTGTTCTCCCGGGAAATCGCCCAGGCCGCCACCGGCATGGCGCCGGGGCTGACCGGGATTGTCGGCGGACGGCCGACGGTGTATCCGCTGATCCGGCTGTTCTCGTTCCTCATCGACAAAAGCGCCTGCACGCTGGACATTGAACTCGAGGGCCAGCGTCACCCGTGCGCCCTGCCCGCCGTCGATGTGCTCGACAGCGCCGACTTGCCCATACCGTTCGAGCCCCCCAAGCCCAGCGGCCCGGCCGACGCCAGCGTGGCCCTGGTCAAACTCGCGGTGGCGCGCTCCGGCGACAAGGGCAACCACAGCAATATCGGGGTCATGGCCCGCGAGCCCGAATACCTGCCATGGATCGCCGAGGCGTTGACCCCGGAGGTGATCGTCGACTGGATGAGCCATGTCCTCGACCCGATCCACGGACGTGTCGAGCGTTGGTTTTTGCCGGGCACCCACAGCCTTAATTTTCTGCTGGAAAACGCCCTCGGAGGCGGTGGCGTGGCCAGCCTGCGAATCGATCCGCAAGGGAAAGCCTTCGCCCAGCAACTGCTGGAAATCCAGATTCCGGTGCCCCAGAGCATCGCCGACCAAGTCAACTAGAGGACTGTCGCCATGGCCTACGATTCGATTTTCAAAGCCGATTTGTTTGCAGGCCAAACCATCGTTGTCACCGGTGGCGGCAGCGGCATCGGTCGTTGCACCGCCCACGAACTCGCAGCCCTCGGCGCCCATGTGCTGCTGCTCGGGCGCAAGGTCGACAAGCTCAAAGGCGTTGCCGCCGAGATCGCCGAAGATGGCGGCAAGGCTGACTGGATGGCGTGCGATATTCGCGAGGAAGAAACGGTCAAGCATGTGGTCAGCGAGTTGATTCGCAAGCACGGCCCGATTCACGGCTTGGTCAACAACGCTGGCGGGCAGTACCCGTCGCCGCTGGCGTCGATCAATCAAAAAGGCTTCGAAACGGTATTGCGCACCAACCTGATGGGCGGCTTCCTGATGGCCCGTGAGGTGTTCAACCAGTCCATGAGCAAGCACGGCGGCGCCATCGTCAACATGCTCGCCGACATGTGGGGCGGCATGCCCGGCATGGGGCACTCGGGCGCGGCGCGCTCAGGCATGGACAACTTGACCAAGACCGCCGCGTTCGAATGGGGTTACGCCGGGGTGCGGGTCAATGCCGTGGCGCCGGGCTGGATCGCGTCGAGCGGCATGGACACTTACGAAGGCGCGTTTAAAGCGGTGATCCCAACCTTGCGCGAACACGTCCCGCTCAAGCGTATCGGCACCGAATCGGAAGTCAGTGCGGCGATCGTGTTCCTGCTCAGTCCGGCCGCGGCCTTTATCAGCGGCAGCACCCTGCGCATCGACGGGGCCGCCAGCCTCGGTGGGCGTGCCTGGCCGATCCACAAGGCGCAGATCAGCGAGTCATACAACGGCTTCCACCGCGCCTACCTTCCGGATGTGCTCAAGGACAAGGAATAAGCCATGCCGGTGATCCAGTCGCAAGTGGACCCGTTCAGCGAACAGTTCGCCCGCAATCGCGCGACGATGCTGGTGGGCATCGAGCAGGTCCGCCAGCTTGAGCAAAACCTGCTGAACAAAGCGGCCGAGGCCAAGCCAAAATTCGACAAGCGCGGGCAACTGCTGCCCCGTGAACGCCTCAACTTGCTGCTGGACCCCGGCGCGCCGTTCCTCGAACTGGCGAGCCTGGCTGGCTACAAACTGCACGACGACAAGGATGGCAGCTCGGCCGGTGGCGGACTGATCGCCGGGATCGGTTATGTGTCCGGCGTTCGGGTGCTGGTGGTAGCGAACAACAGCGCGATCAAGGGCGGAACCATTTCCCCCAGCGGCCTGAAAAAATCCCTGCGCCTGCAACAGATCGCCATGGAGAACAAACTGCCGGTGATCACCCTCGCCGAAAGCGGCGGCGCCAACCTCAATTACGCGGCGGAGATTTTCGTCGAAGGCGCGCGCAGCTTTGCCAATCAGGCACGGATGTCGGCCATGGGGTTGCCGCAAATCACCGTGGTCCACGGCTCGGCCACGGCGGGCGGCGCTTATCAGCCGGGGTTGTCGGATTACGTGGTGGTGGTGCGCGGCAAGGCCAAACTGTTTCTGGCCGGCCCGCCGCTGCTCAAGGCGGCGACCGGAGAAGTCGCCACCGATGAAGAACTGGGCGGTGCCGAGATGCACGCGCAAACCGCCGGCACCGCCGAATACCTGGCCGAGAACGATGCCGACGGCGTGCGCCTGGTGCGCGAAATTGTCAGCCTGCTGCGGTGGAACGATCAGCTGCAATGGTTACCCGAACGCCCATTCGAAGAACCGCTCTACCCCATCGACGAACTGCTGGGCCTGATCCCGGATGACCCGAAAAAGCCCTACGACGTGCGCGAGATCATCGCCCGGATCGCCGACGCGTCGAACTTCCTCGAATTCAAAAGTGAGTTCGATCAGCAGACCGTCTGTGGCCATTTGCAGATACAGGGCCGCGCCTGCGGGTTCATCGGCAATAACGGTCCGATCACACCCAAGGGCGCGAGCAAGGCTGCGCAGTTCATTCAACTGTGCGACCAGAGCCAGACGCCGCTGCTGTTTTTCCACAACACCACCGGGTTCATGGTCGGCACCGAGTCGGAACAGCACGGCGTGATCAAGCACGGCGCGAAGATGATTCAGGCAGTGGCCAATGCTCGGGTGCCGAAACTGACCCTCGTCGTCGGCGGTTCCTACGGCGCGGGCAACTACGCCATGTGCGGACGCGGCCTCGACCCGCGCTTCATTTTCGCCTGGCCGAACAGTCGCACCGCGGTGATGGGGGGCGCCCAAGCTGGCAAGGTGCTGCGGATCGTCACCGAGGCCAAACAAACCAAGGACGGCCTGGTGCCTGACCTGAAAATGCTCGACATGCTGGAGCAGGTCACCGCGCAGAAACTCGACAGCCAGTCCACTGCGCTGTATGGCAGCGCCAATCTATGGGACGACGGGCTGATCGATCCTCGCGATACTCGAACCCTGCTCGGTTACTTGCTGGATATTTGTCACGAGGCCGAGGTGCGGCCGTTGCAAGCCAACAGTTTTGGTGTAGCCCGCTTCTAAGGGCGTTCAGGAGAACAATAAAAATGATCTTCACCCAGGAACACGAAGCACTGCGTCGCACCGTCCGCCAGTTCGTCGAGCACGAGATCAACCCGCACGTCGAGGAGTGGGAAAAAGCCGGACGCTTTCCGATCCACGAGATTTTCCGCAAGGCCGGCGACCTCGGCCTGCTAGGGATTTCCAAACCGGAAAAATTCGGTGGCATGGGGCTCGATTACAGCTATTCGATCGTCGCCGCCGAAGAGTTCGGGACCATTCATTGCGGCGGCATTCCGATGTCCATCGGCGTGCAGACCGACATGTGCACCCCGGCCCTCGCCCGCTTCGGCTCCGATGAATTGCGCGAAGAATTCCTGCGCCCGGCGATCACTGGCGAGCAGGTCGGCTGCATCGGGGTGTCTGAAGTCGGGGCCGGCTCCGACGTGGCGGGGTTGAAAACCACCGCGCGCAAGGACGGCGACGACTACGTGATCAACGGCAGCAAGATGTGGATTACCAACTCGCCGAGCGCCGATTTCATCTGCCTGCTGGCCAACACCTCGGACGACAAACCGCACGTCAACAAGTCGCTGATCATGGTGCCGATGAACACGCCAGGCATCAGCCTCAGTTCGCACCTGGACAAGCTCGGCATGCGCAGTTCGGAAACCGCCCAGGTATTTTTCGACAACGTGCGCGTGCCACAGCGTAACCGCATCGGCCATGAAGGCGCGGGGTTCATGATGCAGATGCTGCAGTTCCAGGAAGAACGCCTGTTCGGCGCGGCGAACATGATCAAAGGGCTGGAGTACTGCGTCGACAGCACCATCGAATATTGCAAGGAGCGCAAAACCTTCGGCAACGCGCTGATCGACAATCAGGTCATTCACTTCCGCCTGGCCGAACTGCAAACCGAAATCGAATGCCTGCGGGCACTGGTCTATCAGGCCACCGAACAGTACATCAAAGGCCAGGACGTTACGCGCCTGGCCTCCATGGCCAAACTCAAGGCCGGGCGTTTGGGCCGCGAAGTCAGCGACAGTTGCCTGCAATACTGGGGCGGCATGGGCTTCATGTGGGACAACCCGGTGGCCCGGGCTTATCGCGATGTGCGGCTGGTGTCGATCGGCGGTGGTGCCGACGAAATCATGCTGGGGATCATCTGCAAACTCATGGGCATCCTGCCGGGGAAACACAAATGAGCAGCCTGCCGGTTTGCCAGACTTTACTGCTGGAGCCGCATAACGGCGTCCTGCACATCACCCTTAACCGCCCCGAAAGCCGCAACGCCATGAGCTTGCAGATGGTCACCGAACTGCGCGCAGTGCTGGCGGCGGTGCGCGATGACCGAGGGATTCGTGCGTTGGTGATCGGCGGCGCAGGCGGGCATTTCAGCGCTGGCGGCGACATCAAGGACATGGCCAACGCTCGCGCTCAAGGTGCGTCGGCCTACCGTGACTTGAACCGAATTTTTGGTGCCTTGCTGCAAGAGGTGCAACACGCGCCACAAGTGGTGATCACGGTGCTGCAAGGCGCGGTGCTGGGCGGTGGTTTCGGCCTGGCCTGCGTCAGTGACGTTGCGCTGGCCGATCATCAGGCGCAATTCGGTTTGCCGGAAACCAGCCTTGGGTTACTGCCGGCGCAAATCGCGCCGTTCGTGGTCCAGCGCATCGGTTTGACCCAGGCCCGCCGCCTGGCCCTGACCGCCGCACGTTTCGATGGCACGCAGGCGCGGCGGATGGGGCTGGTGCATTTTGTCGAACATGACGCGCAAGCCTTGGCCGAACGCCTCGATGAGGTGCTGGCCCATGTGTTGTGTTGTGCGCCGGGGGCGAATGCGGCGACCAAAAAACTCTTGCTCGCGAGTGCCGGGCAGCCGTCGGATGAGCTGCTGGATCAAGCGGCTGAATGGTTCAGCGAAGCGGTGACCGGAGCCGAGGGTGTCGAAGGCACGATGGCGTTTGTGCAGAAGCGTAAACCGGGGTGGGCGCCCTAAGAGCTTCGCGGGCAAGCCTCGCTCCTACAGCTTCACAAAGCCCTGTAGGAGCAAGGCTTGCCCGCGAAGAGGCCATCACATCCACCGCATAACCAAGGAAACACCCCATGCCCGGATTCAGCAAAATCCTCATCGCCAACCGCGGTGAAATCGCCTGCCGCATCCTGCGCACCGCCCAGGCCCTGGGCTATCGCACCGTCGCAGTCTTCAGCGATGCCGACGCCGATGCGTTGCACGTGCACATGGCCGACGAAGCCGTGAACATCGGCCCGGCCCCGGTGCAGCAGTCCTACCTGAACATCCCGGCCATCATCGACGCGGCCCGCCGCACCGGTGCCGACGCGATCCACCCCGGCTACGGCTTTCTCTCGGAAAACGCCGGCTTCGCCCTCGCCTGCCAGCACGCCGGCATCACTTTCATCGGCCCCAGCCCCGACGCCATCGAACTGATGGGCAGCAAACGCCTGTCGAAAATGGCCATGCTCGCCGCTGGCGTGCCGTGCATCAAAGGCTATCAAGGTGCCGAACAGGACGACGCGACCCTCAGCCGCGAGGCCGAGCGCATCGGCTACCCGCTGATGATCAAGGCCAGCGCCGGCGGTGGCGGGCGCGGCATGCGTCTGGTGCAGGAGGCCAGTGAATTGCTGGCGCAGATTCGCACCGCACGTTCCGAAGCGCTGCACGGGTTTGGCAGCGACGAGTTGATCCTCGAACAGGCACTGATCGATCCCCGACACGTCGAAGTCCAGCTGTTCGGCGACCAGCAAGGCAACCTGATCTACCTCGGCGAACGCGACTGCTCCATTCAGCGCCGCCACCAGAAAGTCATTGAAGAAGCGCCCTGCCCGGTGATGACCGCCGAACTGCGCCAGGCCATGGGCGAAGCGGCGCTCAAGGCCGGTCGCGCGGTGAATTACGTCGGCGCGGGCACCGTGGAGTTCCTGCTGGATGCGCACGGGCAATTTTTCTTTCTGGAGATGAACACCCGACTGCAAGTGGAACACCCGGTGACCGAACTGATCACCGGCCTCGATCTCGTGGCCTGGCAGTTACACGTCGCCGAAGGCCTGCCGCTACCCCTGCGACAGGAGCAAGTGCAGCTCAACGGCCACGCCATGGAAGTGCGCTTGTACGCCGAAGACCCGGCACACGGTTTTCTACCGCAGACCGGACTCATCGCGGCCTGGGAACCCACGCTTCAGAGCGGCATACGGATCGACCATGGCCTGATCGAAGGCCAGACCGTCAGCCCGTTCTATGACCCGCTGCTGGGCAAGATCATCGCCCACGGCGCCACCCGCGAAGAGGCCCGGCGCAAATTGCTGCGGGCGGTGCAAGACAGTGTGCTGCTGGGCATACAGAGCAATCAGCGCTTGCTCGCCAGCCTGCTTGAACACCCGCAGTTCATCCATGGCGAGTTCAGCACCGGGTTTATCCCGACCTCTTTCGCCGAGCATCCTTGCCTGCATGCCCAGGTCCCGAGCGCCGAAGTGCTGGCCATCGCCACAGCACTGTTCTATCAGGCCTCGGCGCAGGTTCATCGCGCGCCCCTGGCCGGTTGGCGCAACAACGCCAGCGTGCCACTGCACTATCGCATCGGTCTGGAGGACCAGGATTGGCCGGTGGCATTGAACGCCGTGCCCGGCGAACCGTATCGGATTCAAGTCGCCGACCGGTGCGTTGAACTGAAGGTCATCCAGTGCGATGGACGCTGGGCCACGTTGGAGATCGACGGCCTGCGTCACCGCCATGCCTATCGTCTTGAGGGCGGACAACTCTGGCTATTCACCCGCCCCGGCAGCCTGCGGCTGGTGGATCGGACGCAGGCCTTGGTCAGCAATCAGGCCAGCATCAGCTCAGGCACCCTCAAGGCACCGATGGACGGCGCGATCGTCGACGTACTGGTCAGTGAGGGCAGCAGCGTCAGCAAAGGTCAGCTGTTGGTGGTGCTGGAGGCCATGAAAATGGAGCATCCGCTGAAGTCGGGCATCGACGGCGTGCTCAAACGCCTGCAAGTCAGGGTCGGCGATCAGGTGAAAAATCGGCAGATTTTGCTTGAGGTCGAATAAGCCGCTAGGCGGATCCGCCGGGTTTGGCTACGCTCAAGCCCTATCAGGACGCGGATACCAGGAACCCTGCGATGCCTCACTGGTTGGTCATTGATCTGGAAGCCACCACCGATGAGGGTGGTTGGCCAGTAACGGAAATGGAAATCATCGAAATCGGCGCCTCCCTGGTGGATCGCAAAGGGCGTGAAGTGGATCACTTCAAGTGCTTCGTGCGGCCATTGCGGCGGCCGCTGCTGACGCCGTTTTGTCGGCAATTGACGCACATCACTCAGGCTGACGTCGATGCGGCCCAGACGCTGAGCGAGGTCTGGCCGTCATTCGAGCTCTGGCTCGGGCCGCATCTTTCGCATATGGAAGGTTGGGTCAGTTGGGGCGATTACGATCGCAAGCAACTGCTTCAGGAATGGCAGCACCTGCACATCGACAGCGCCCTTGTCCGGGTGCCGCACATTAACCTCAAGCAGCGCTTTGCCAAGGCCCGTCGGCTGGAGCGACCATTGGGGCTCAACGGCGCACTGCAACTGGCTGGCCTGCAATTCACCGGGCAGCAACACCGGGCGCTGGAAGATGCACGTAACACGGCACGACTGTTGCCGCAGATTTTCCCCCCTCTGGAGAGGTGACGACGCGGGGCCCCTTGTGCATACTGGCCGGCCCTTTTAAGCCCTTTTCGAGGAATCGCCCATGTTTAAAGTCAACGAGTACTTCGACGGCACCGTCAAGTCGATCGCCTTTGGCACCGCTGAAGGTCCGGCGACCATCGGCGTCATGGCACCGGGCGAATACGAATTCGGTACCAGCCAACGTGAAATCATGCACGTAGTGACCGGTGCCCTGACCGTCAAACTGCCGGACAGCACCGACTGGGAAACCTTCGCCGCCGGCAGCCAGTTCAACGTGCCCGCCAACAGCAAATTCCAGCTGAAAGTGGCCGTCGACACCGCTTACCTGTGCGAATACCGCGGCTAAAACCCTGGGTTTTCACAGCGACAAAAAAATGCCCGTGTCGTTGGACACGGGCATTTTTTATTGAAGGGCTTTTATTCGAGGATCGTCACCGGCATGCCGACTTCAAGTCGACCATTGCTGTCGTTGACCAGATTCTGGCCGAACATGGCGCCATCGGCCTCGGTACGGTACTTCTGCAAGGTCGCCAGCGGTTCACGATCCTGACTGCGTTCACCGGTTTGCGGGTCGATCGTGGTCAGAATGCAGCGTGAACACGACTTGACCACGCGGAACTCGACATCGCCGATGCGGATGCGCTTCCAGCCATCTTCGGCATAGGCCTCACTGCTCTCGATCACCAGGTTCGGGCGAAAGCGCAGCATTTCCAGCGGGCGTCCCACTTTCTGCGAAAGATCTTCCAGAGACGCCTGGCCGATCAACAACAACGGGAAGCCATCGGCAAAGGCCACTTTATCGTCATCCTTGCCGTAACCGGCCTCGGTGGTACGCGCACGATCCAGCGGCACTTGCACCAGCCGTGTCGGCTTGCCAATGAATGCACTGACCCAGGCTGCCGCTGCGTCGCCGGCATCGGGTACGCGCAAGGAGTCGCGGAAAATGGTGACGCCACGCAACTCGGCATCGCGGGTGGGCAAGGCGACATTGATCGCCGGGTGGCCGGGGGCGCTGAGGGTCAAGCCGCCATCGGCATTCCACAGCGCGGAGAGCTGACTCATTTGCCCTACCGTGCGCTGCGTCATGAAGCGACCGCTGGCCTCATCCACCAGCATCCAGCGTCGATCACCGTCCAGGCCGAGCTTATCGAGGCTGATCTGTTGCAGGCTCTCGCCCTTGCCGGATTTCAACGGATAACGATAAAGCGCGCTCAGACGCAACATAGCCAGCTCCCTGGTGGACAAAACGCCACCCTATACGAGCTTGATCGCCGAATCAAAGCCTGAGAACAGGACACCACGTACCTTGTGGGAGCGGGCTTGCTCGCGAAAGCGGTTCAACATTCAACAGTTAAGTCGACTGTCCCAGCGCTTTCGCGAGCAAGCCCGCTCCCACACGTTGCCGTGATGACTCAGGCCGGCACTGCGTCGAGCATCAGACGCTGACGCACCACGTCGACCAGTTTGTCCGGCTGGAACTTGGAGAGGAAATTGTCGCAGCCGACCTTTTTCACCATCGAGTCGTTGAAGCTGCCGGACAACGACGTGTGCAACACCACATAAAGACCCCGCAGGCGTGGGTCGTTACGGATTTCGGTGGTGAGTCGGTAGCCGTCCATCTCCGGCATTTCCGCGTCGGTGAAGACCATCAACAATTTGTCGGTCATGGAAACGCCGGTATCGGCCCAGGCCTTGAGCATGTTCAACGCCTTCAAGCCATCGCTGGCAATGTGCATCTTCACGCCCAGTTGCCCCAGGGTGTCGCGCAATTGCGACAAGGCCACGTTCGAGTCGTCCACCAACAGCACTTCACGGCCGCGGGCACGTTCCAGCACCGGATCGTCAAGTTTTTCGCGAGAGACCTTGGCGTTGTACGGGACAATTTCGGCCAGGACTTTTTCAACGTCGATGATTTCCACCAACTGATCGTCGACCTTGCTGATGGCGGTCAGGTAATGCTGGCGACCGGCGCTGGTCGGCGGCGGCAGGATGGCTTCCCAGTTCATGTTGACGATACGGTCCACGCCACCGACCAGGAACGCCTGCACCGAACGGTTGTACTCGGTGACGATGATCGTGCTGGTAGGGCTTGGCACCAGCGGACGCATACCGATGGCCTGGGACAGGTCGATCACCGGCAGGGTCTGGCCACGCAAGTTGACCACACCGCAGACAAAAGGATGGCGCTGGGGCATCAGGGTCAGTTTCGGCAGTTGCAGCACTTCCTGCACCTTGAAGACGTTGATCGCGAACAATTGCCGCCCGGCCAGTCGAAACATGAGAATTTCCAGGCGATTCTCACCCACCAGTTGCGTGCGTTGGTCTACCGTGTCGAGAATGCCGGCCATCTATGACTCCTGCTCTTGTTCTGATGAATTCACTAAAGAGGGTTATCGGCTGTTATTGCCGGACCTTGACCCTCCAACAAAATGCCATGCCCGGGCATTGATGTCACATTAACATCATGCTTTACTGACCCTGTGATTTCATCTGCTTCATTACCGGCGACGCGACCATGGTTCGTTCGTTTGGTTCCCCTGTGTAAGGGATTCCCCTAGTAACAATCAGGCCCAACCTGATATTCGCAATATCCAATAGCCATTAATGTGACGCCATTCTCATTGCATGAATGGAGTCAGGCTTTTGTGTGCGATCGCAGGTAAGTGGCCATCCACTCTCTCGAGTTCCCTCGTCCTCGTCGTCACACACGGCATTCCCTCATTTGACATGACGTTGTGGAGATAAACATGCCGAACGACCGTAAAGAGTGGGCCCAGCGGCTCCCGGAGTTTCTCGCAGAGGCTGAAACACTCCTGGCCAAAACCGAGGAATGCCTGAGTCATTTGCAATTGATCAGCAACGACAAGGATGCCATCGACTGCATGCTCAGCACCCTCCTCAAACTCGCCAGCAAGGCAGATGCCCTCGCACTGGCGGCGGTTTCGGAATTTTCGCTGCACATTCATGGCTTGCTGAACCATGCCCAGAACCACATGGACCTGCACGATCAGGCCCTCGGCGCACTGAAAGACTGCCTGACACTGATCGCCTGGCAACTCGAACTCATCGACCAGAACACCGGCCAACTCAGTCTCGACGACAGCGAACAGGTCTCCCTTATCGAAGCCTTTGCCTTTCAGGTCGGACAACGACACTATCAGCCACCGGCTAATTCCAAGCCGTTCACGCTCGTTTCCTATTCAGGGCATCAAGCGTAAATCATTACAACGCTAGCAAGTCTGGAATTTGCTGGCATAACCGGCACTACAAACTTGTGCACGGTTATGTCGTAATTGAATATCCTCATACCCGTTTACGACAACTCGAAATAAATAAACCCATCGCGCCGCAAAACTTTTCCATTGTGGAAACCCCTTCCAGAAACACTCGTTTCCTGACTCTGCAGACATATAACCCAAACGCGACCAACGGTATGTTAAGTGGTACTATGCCGCCCATTAGTTGACGTCAATTAATGGCAGAGTAACTCCAGACCGAAACCCATCATCGACGATGACCGGTTTTCCCGCAGCGAACATCCATTGGCTCCATCCGCTATGTACGCCAGCCTCAAGTCACTCATTCAATGGCCACCCTCGCGACTCAACGCGCGCCGGTTCACGCTGTCGCTGTGCGTCTGCTCGGCACTGGGTAGCGTTCTGGTATACAGCCTGTCCGCGCGCCTGCCGCTGAGTCTGCTGGTCATCAACATAGCAGCGCTGACGTGTGTCTGGGTACAGCACCGGCTCTCGCGCAAATCGATCAAGTTTCAACCTCAAGAGCTGGCCGACCGGCTGTTGGAGGTTCAGGAAAATGAACGCCACCGGCTCAGTCGGGAATTGCATGACGACATAGGCCAGTTGCTGACCGCGGCCAAACTTCAAAGTGACTGGCTTAAACGCCGAATGCCCGAAGAACTTCAGGCGCAGTGTTCGGTGCTCTGTGACACGCTGGAAGAAACCCTGGTCAAAGTTCGTGACGTCTCGGCCATTCTCAATCCCCGGCAACTGGCCAGTCTCGGACTGGAAGCCAGCCTCCGTGCGCACCTGCTCAAGACGCTGGCCAATACCTCGGTGCACTGGAGCCTGGAATGCCATCAGCGCTTGACCGGCCTATCCGAGGAAATGGCAGTGGCCGCCTTTCGAATTACCCAGGAAGCGGTCACCAATATCCTGCGCCACGCCGAAGCGAAAAATCTGTTGGTTCGCCTGCAACGACTGCCACAAGGCCTGTCCTTGTTGATCAGCGACGATGGCCTGGGTTTCGCCCCGGCCACAGATCCGGGTCGCGAGGGGCAACGGGGAATGGCCGGGATGTCAGAACGGATCGATCAGTTGGGCGGCACACTGACAGTGGCCAGCGAGCCGGGCAAAGGCACTCAAATCGAAGCTCTCTTCCCCTGGGCGCCGCGTGCGCTCGAACGGGCCAGTTCGAATAAGGTTATGCATTGACTTGTAACTTACTTCTGGTGGATGACCACTCGCTTATCAGGGCTGGCGTGCGCGCTCTGGTGCTGGATATTCCCGGCTACGCGGTAATCGGCGAGGCCAATGATGGCTCGCAGCTGCTCGAAATGGTCGAACAGTTGTCGCCGGACATCGTGCTGCTGGATATTTCCATGAAGGAAACCGGCGGCCTTGAGGCATTGCAGCGGCTCAAGCGCGTACGCCCGCAGAGCAAGGTGCTGATCCTGTCGATGCACACCGACCCGGCGCTCATCATGCAGGCGCTGGAGTCCGGCGCCCACGGTTACCTGCTCAAGGACACCACGGCCACCGAACTCGAACACGCCCTGGAAGCCCTGCGTAACAACGAACGCTACTTGAGCCCGGCCATTGCTCACACTGTCATCACCCAGGCACTGACTCGCAACCAGAAAAACCAGGCGGAACCTGCCCTCTCGCATAACCTGACGGCACGTCAGCTGGAAATCCTGCGGCTGATTGTTCGCGGTAAATCCACCCGGGAAATCGCCAACGGCCTGGGCCTGAGCATCAAAACGGTTGAAACCCATCGCTCGCAGATCATGAAGCGCTTGCAGATCTTCGACGTGGCAGGCCTGGTGCTGTTCGCCGTGCGCGAGCAGATCATCAGCCTGGACGACTGACCGTTCCAGACGTGCTCAACAGGGGTGAGCTCTCGGGCAAATGCACGCGCAGTGCCGCCGGACGCGCCGAAAAGCGCAAGCTGTCGCCTTCCAGGGGTTCGCCATCAAGGTTGATGTAAAGGCCTTCCGAGACCTTGATCTCGACCCATGGCAAGCGTGCGCGCACAAACATGTTGTCGATACCAAAACCATCGGCCAGCAGTGTTTTCAGCGTACCGACCAATTCCTGCGGTGCCGGCAGAATGCTGATATCCAGCAGGCCATCATCTGCCAGTGCCTCTGGGCACAGCACATGACCACCACCCGCCTGTCGCCCGTTCCCGATGCCCAACGCCAGCAGATCGCCGCTCCACTGAAAATCCGGGCCCTGCAACTCGCCATAGGCCGCATGCAACTCGCTGAAGCGTGTTAAACCGGTGAACAGGTAAGCCGCGCCCCCGAGGACTTTTTTCAAGTCTTCCGAGGTGTTTGCCGTGACCTGGCTGCCAAAACCGCCCGTAGCCATGTTCAAAAATACCTGCCCGCCGACCTCACCCAAGTCAATGGCGCTCGGCGCCATGTCGAGCAGGTCCAGCGCTTGGTCGGGTTCCAGAGGTACGCCGGCGGCGCGCGCAAAATCGTTGGCGGTCCCCAACGGCATCAGCACCAGGCTGGCCTGGTTGGAATGCGCCGCCATGGCTTCGGCAATGTCACGCAAGGTGCCATCACCGCCGCCAGCGATGATGTGCGGATAGCCCGCCGCCAGCGCTTCATCCACCAGACGCTGAGCGTCGCCAGCCTCCCAGGTCAGGCGCACGGCCAGCTCCCACCCCTGTTCGCGCTTGCCCTCGACGGCGGCACGAACCGCCTCGTTGAGCGCCTGCTTGCCATGCAGAATCAACAGCGCCTTGCGTTCGCTCATTGTGGTTACTCCCATGATTGAATTCCGTATGGAAGATGTTGACCCCGATCCGCCGCAAAAAAGTCGCACGAAATTCAATTATTTGAAATCGAGCCGTGGGGAGTCCTAGGAAGTTGGGATTTTTCCTACACAACATGAGGAATCGGCTCAATTGACCGAAAAGTATGATTGGTACACCTTGTGTCTACGGTTATCAGTCATCAGCAGCAAATACACAAGGACGTGCCATGCAAAGCCATGACATCAGGTCGCCGATCATTCCGGTCGCACCCTTCGCAGCAAAACGCACCCATCAAACGGCATTCAAAGACAGCGCAAAACCCACTGGAGAAGTGAATATGGAACCTCGCGTCGTTGAGTTGGAGACACACCTCGAATATATCCGACGAGACATGGATGAAGTCCGTGGTGACGTCAAATCCATCAAACACCGACTGGCCTATTCTGCGGGTGGAACAGCCGTCGTCCTCGGGCTTCTGGCCTGGATTGCCAACAGCCGTTTCGACCAGGTCGTGACACTCCTGGCTCAGTAAGGGGCAGGCATGCACGCACATCCGGTTCGATCAATCGGGTGTGCGTGACATGCCTGAGACGCGGATCAGTTCAGGAGTTCGCTCAGCGGAATGAAGCTGACGCTGTCACCTTCGACCAGCGTTCGCTCTTCCAGCACTTCGACCAGGCCATCGGCCCAGGCGGCGCTGCGCAGCACACCGGAACTCTGGTTTTTGTAGATGATCGCGCGGCCGTTCTCCAGGCGTCCACGCAGGTACTCACGCCGATTGCCTGCCTTTGGCCAGTCGAACCCTGCTGGCACCTGAAACTTCAGCGGCTCAACCTCTTTAACGCCCTGACGGCGCAATAGATAAGGCCTCGCCAACAAGGCAAAGGTCACCAGGGTCGATGCCGGGTTGCCAGGCAAACCAATGACAGGCACGCCGCGAAAATGCCCGAAGGTCAGCGGCTTGCCTGGTTTGATGGCGAGCTTCCACAACGTCAACTCACCCTCTTCCCTCAGGGCAATGCCCAGGAAGTCGGCCTCGCCCACCGATACGCCACCGGTCGAGAGGATCAGGTCGACATCCTTCAATTCACCCAGGCGGGCACGCGTCGTCGCCAGATTATCCGCAAGGATGCCGGCATCGATGACCTCACACCCCATGCGCTGCAACCAGCTGCAGAGCAATACACGATTACTGTTATAGATCTGTCCCGGCCCGAGAGCCCGACCCGGTTCAATCAACTCATCCCCGGTCGACAGAACCGCAACACGAACCTTGCGAATCACCTCCAGCTCAACGCATCCCAGTGATGCCGCCAGCCCCTGTTCGATCGACCCCAGTCGCGTGCCTGCCGGCAGGATCAATTCACCGACAGTGGTTTCCTGGCCTTGGGGGCGGATGTTTTGACCCGGCATCATGGCCTCGGTAAAACGCACTCGCTCGTCCGGTTGGATTTCGGCGTTTTCCTGCATCTCGACGCAATCTGCTCCTTGCGGAACAGGTGCACCGGTGAAGATTCGTGCGCAGGTGCCTGGCTTCAAGGGTTCGGGAGCCTGACCGGCGAAAACCTTCTGGCTGACAGCCATGGGTTCTCCCGTCCAGTCGGCCATGCGCAGGGCATAACCATCCATGGCACTGTTGGGCCAGGGCGGCAGATCAAGTGTCGAGATCAGGTCGTCGGCCAACACGCGGCCCTGAACCTGTGCCAGCGGCAAGCGTTCACGCTCACGAATCGGCGAGGCTTCGGCCATTTCGAGCAAACGTGCCAGTGCCACCTCGACAGCCATCAGGCTGCCGGTCTTGCCTGGCTTACCCGCGGGATTCACAGGGAGCCGCCTGTTTAAGATGAGCGACGAAATTGCATGGGCGGTGCCGTGAGTCCAGCTGTTCAGCAAGAATGCCGTCCCACCCGGTGCGCACCGCATTGGTCGAACCCGGCAAGCAGCACACCAGCGTGCCATTGGCCAGACCGGCCAAGGCGCGGGACTGAACGGTTGAGGTGCCGATATCGGCTACCGATATCTGCCGGAACAATTCACCAAAACCATCAACCTGCTTGTCCAGCAGGCAGCTCACCGCTTCAGGCGTGCTGTCACGCCCCGTGAAACCGGTACCGCCAGTGATCAGCACGACCTGTACCACATCGTCGGCGATCCAGTTGGCGACTTGCGCACGAATTTTGTACAGGTCATCTTTGAGCAACACTCGTTCGGCCAGGTTATGCCCGGCAGCGCTCAAGCGGTCGACGAAGACCTGGCCCGAGGTATCGGTTTCCAGGGTACGGGTGTCGCTGACCGTCAGCACCGCGATATTGAGCGGTGCGAAAGGTACATCAGCCTTGGCTTTCATAGGCTCATCCAGTTGTAGGAGAAACAGCCCGGTGTTATATCACAGCGCCCCCTTTTTTCGCCGCCCCCATGGAGACTTGCCATGACCTCGACTACACCGTTGTCGCCCTGTTCCATTCTGCTCCTGGCAGGTGGTCGCGGCCAACGCATGGGTGGCCAGGACAAAGGGCTGCTGGAATGGCACGGCGAACCATTGATTGCGCACCTGCACCGCAAGACTCGTGCGCTGAGCGATGACCTGATCATCTCCTGCAACAGGAATCCGGAAAAGTACGCGCCCTATGCCGATCAGTTGGTCCATGACGACGAAGGCGACTTTCCAGGACCTCTGGCCGGTATTCGCGCCGGCCTGAAAGCGGCTCGCCATGCCCATCTGATGGTCTTGCCCTGTGACGTTCCGCGTATCGATGCCACGTTGCTGCAAAGCATGCGCGAAACCGCCAGCCAGCACCCGGACAAACCGTTGATGCTGCGCCATGGAGAACACTGGGAGCCCTTGTTGTGCGTGATTCCCGTAGCACTCTCGGAAGCTTTTGAAAGCGCCTGGCATGAGGGTGAACGCAGCCCGGGGCGCCTCATGCGCAAACTGGGCGCGACCGCACTACACTGTCCTGACAACGACCCTCGCCTGGCCAATCTCAATACGCCGGAACTGTTAAGTGCACACCACACTGTGTCAGACTGACACGAGAAGGAACTTGCGCGCGTCGTACACGTCTCAAGCTCAGTAACCAAAAGAATTCACTCGGAGACACACTCATGACTCAACGGACCCTCGCCACTTTCATGCTCGCACTGGGCCTTGCTACCCTCGCCGGTTGCGCATCGCCAACAGTGATCACCTTGAATGACGGTCGAGAAATCCAGGCTGTCGACGCACCAAAATACGATGACGAATCGGGTTTCTACGAGTTCGAACAGCTGGATGGCAAACAAACCCGCATCAACAAGGATCAGGTTCGTACCGTCAAAGAGTTGTAATCTTTACGGCGACAACCCGATACAGAAAAGCCCGCTTTATGCGGGCTTTTTCGTGGCTGAAGAACAGCCGGTTCGCTGAACCTTCGGATTACCACTGAAGCGTTATGGTGCTTTCGAATGCTCTTTCCTCGCCGGTGACCGGATCCACGAAGCGCAACCCCTGAGCGAGCAGCTTCAAAGGATTGGCATAGTCATCCTCAACATCCTTGAGCACCTGCGGGTAAAACGGGTCGTTGCAAATACTCGCGCCCAAGGCGGTCATGTGTACCCGCAACTGATGTTTCTTGCCGGTTACCGGGTAAAGCCCATAACGCCAGAGATCACCGTTCTTCTCTTTGACCTCGACGGCCGTCTCGGTGTTACTGGCGCCCGGCCCTTCCTGCATGCGGAAGAACGGCTCGCCATCGATTAGCCGGCTCTTGTGGACCAATGGAAAAGACAGTTGAGGCAACGCCCGGGCAATCGCCTCGTAGCGTTTTTCGATCTGCCGTGTCGGAAACAGCGACTGATACGCCGAGCGGCTCTGAGGGTTGGCGGAAAACAGCACCAGCCCCGCCGTATGCCGGTCAATGCGGTGCAACGGCACCAGATGCGGGTTATCCAGTCGACGGATCAGTCGCCTCAGCAGGGTCTGCTCAACGTATTCGCCGGCCGGCGTCACGGGCAGAAAATGCGGCTTGTCGGCCACGACCAGGTGCTCGTCCGCGTACAGAATCGTCTCGACCACCGGGATCGGCTTTTCGTCCGGCACTTCGCGAAAATAGTGAATCCGCAAGCCTTCCTTGTAAGGCAGGTCGAGGGCAATCGGCTGGCCGTGACCATCGAGAACTCGACCGCGTGCAATCCTGTCCAGCCATTGTTCGCGACCGATGGCGCTGAAGTGTTCAGACAGGCAATCGAGCACGGTCTGCCACGAACCCGGCGGCAAATACAGCGTGCTGGCCTGGTTGTGTGCGGCAGAAAAAGATGAAGTGGACATACGAAAGCTCTAACCCTCAATACAGGGCGGCATTATCCAACAGTGGCCGGAATGAACCTAGCAGAGAATCCTCACGCCGGTATCTGCGCGCGAGCGGCCGCTTCGGTGAACTCCTTGAGCCAGCGCAGCACATCGACCGCTTCCCAGCGACTCGGGTCATAAAGCGCATACAACAAGCCCTGATAACCCACGACATCCAGTTGACGGTGATAGCCCGCTCGTTGGAACAAGGCTTCGATTTCGGCGAAACAGGTATTGAAATGCAGCTTGTTGAACGGGGTTTTTCCCTCTGTCACCAAGCCATCCAGACGCAATTCATGGACCGCCTCGCGCACCACGTCCGCAGACATCCGGTTCACGCTGTTTTTCAATTGTTCGACATTGACCACGATTCATCCCTCTTACGCCCGGACTGCCTGCCGAATCCGAAAACCAGGAGCAGCAAGGCAAACATTGCGAATAACTGTATACGCATACAGTATCCGAACACTGCCTGATAAGCCAAGGGATCAATCGCAAAAGTTCGACAGGCGGGAACAATGTAGTCGCAAAATCACTTAACGCAGGAAGGCGACCACTTGGTCGGCGGAGAACGGCCAGTCCAGCTCAGCGCCGGTATCGACCCGTCGCAACACCGGAATACGCAGGCTATAAGCCCCGAACCACGTTTCGTCGTCCGCGATATCCACCAGTTCCACCAGCAGACCGTGCTCGACAAATTCCAGAAGCATGGCTTCGGCCACTTCACAGAGATGGCACCCCAAGGTGCCGAACAGCTGACATTCAGGAAGCATGAGCGCTCAACCGATAAATTAAGTGGTTATTCTAGGTCGACCCCGAAAAGCCGTCGAGCCATTGAATCCTATGCCCTGCGACCCATGAACGGCAATGGATCGTGGCACACCCTGATGCACATCAGTCGCCTTAACTGCCTTTTGCGCGATGCTCACGGCTTGATTGCTTCTACGCTTGAGTAGCCAGCGTTCATCACCGGAGTTTTTTGTGTTCGCCAATCTGCTGATCATCCTCACCTCCTCCCTGGTGGTCATCGCCCTGTTCCAGCGCCTGCGCTTGCCGCCCGTGCTGGGCTACCTGTGCGTGGGCCTGATGGTAGGGCCGACGGCGTTCAACTGGATAAATGAAAGCGAAGCGCTGCCGTACCTCGCCGAACTGGGGGTGGTGTTCTTACTGTTCTCCCTCGGGCTGGAGTTTTCGCTGTCGAAAATGCTCGCCCTGCGTCGGGTGGTGTTTGGACTGGGCAGCCTGCAAGTGTTGAGTACAGGGCTTTTGCTGGGCGCTCTTTTGATGCTGTTCGGTATGGCGACCACGCCGGCGCTGTTACTCGGTGCCGGCCTGTCGCTGTCGTCCACCGCCATCGTCAGCAAGGAGCTGGGCAGTCTCGGCGAGATTTTCAGCACACACGGACAGAACGCCATCGCCGTGCTGTTGTTCCAGGATGTGGTGGCGGTGTTGCTGCTGACCCTGGTGCCGGTGTTCGCCGGCAATAGCGACCAGCCCTGGTATTGGGCGTTGCCAGTGACGCTGGGCAAGACCGCGGTGCTGTTCGCCGGTCTGTTGCTGGCCAGTCGTTGGTTGTTGCCCCGTCTGTTTCATGAAGTGGCAGCCGCCCGTTCCGCCGAACTGTTCGTGCTGCTGGCACTGGTCATCGTGCTGCTGACGGCCTGGCTGACTCACCTGCTCGGCCTCTCCCCGGCGCTGGGCGCCTTTCTCGCCGGGATGTTGTTGGGGGAAAGCCACTACCGGCATCAAATCGAAGCCGACATCCGTCCGTTTCGCGACATCCTGCTCGGGGTGTTCTTCGTCAGTATCGGCATGCTGATCGACGTGCAATTGTTCGCCAGCCACGGCCTGCTGATTCTCGGCCTGACCCTGGGGCTGCTGTTATTAAAGGGCAGCGTGGTTGCGTTGCTGGTCAAATGGCGCGGCAGCGACAGTGAAACGGCCTGGCGTAGCGGCCTGGCATTGGCCCAGGGCGGCGAGTTCTGTTTTGCCCTGATGGCACAGATGCAGCAAAACCAACTGATGCCCGCCGACTTCGGCGGTCTGCTGCTGGTCGCGACATTCTGCTCGATGCTCGTGACGCCACTGCTGCTACGCGCGGCTCCCCACATCGCGACACGCCTGCATCGCAAGCCTAACGAAGAGGCACAGCTCGATCAAATCAGCGCGCTCAATGCCGGGTTGCACAGCCATGTGGTGATTTGTGGTTACGGTCGCGTCGGCCAGTCCATCGGCCGCTTCCTGCGTCATGTGCAGCAACCCTACATCGCACTGGACAGCGATCCAGTGCGGGTTCAGGAAGCGGCCGTCAGTGAAAGCTGCGTGCATTACGGCGACTCACGCCGCGGCGAACTGCTTGCCGCTGTCGGGCTGGAGCGCGCCAGGCTGCTGGTGATCGCCGTGGACCAAACCGACATCGCCCTGCTGATACTCAAGGAAGCTCGACGCTTTAACCCGAGCGTGCCGATCCTGGTGCGCACCCGGGACGACAGTCAGCTCGCCGAGTTGAAGGCGGCCGGAGCCAGCGAAGTCGTGCCCGAGTTGCTGGAATCCAGCCTGATGCTCGCCTCCCATGCGCTGATCATGCTGGGCCTGCCCGGTCAGCAGGTGCAGGACCGGGTCGATCAGGTACGGCGTGACCGCTATCGTCTGCTGCACGGTTTTTATCCCGGGGCTGACGATGAAGAAACCTGACTCAGTCCTGGCTGACGGCGCCGATCTTGTGCACCGACAGGTCCGCGCCGTAATACTCTTCTTCCTGGCTCAGGCGCAGGCCATGGAACGCCTTGATCACGCCATACACCGCAAAACCGCCGATCAGCGCCACGGTCACCCCCAGCGCGGTGCCGATCAACTGGCTGACCAGGCTCACGCCACCCAGACCACCCAATGCACTCTGGCCGAAGATGCCGCAGGCGATCCCGCCCCAGACGCCGCACAAACCATGCAACGGCCACACACCCAGCACATCGTCGATATGCCATTTGCCTTGGGCCGCGGTAAAGCACCAGACGAACAATGCTCCGGCGAGGGCGCCGGTCACCAACGCGCCTACAGGGTGCATCAGATCGGAACCGGCACAGATCGCCACCAGGCCGGCCAGCGGGCCGTTATGCAGAAAGCCCGGGTCATTGCGCCCGACAATCAGCGCCGCCACAGTACCGCCAACCATGGCCATCAGCGAGTTCACCGCCACCAGCCCACTGACGCCTTGCAGGGTTTGCGCACTCATGACGTTAAACCCGAACCAGCCCACGATCAGAATCCACGAGCCCAACGCCAGGAAGGGAATGCTCGAGGGCGCAAACGCCACCAGTCGCCCGTCGCGGTAACGGCCATTGCGCGGGCCCAGCAGCAACACCGCCGCCAGCGCCAGCCAGCCGCCCATGGCATGGACCACGACAGAGCCCGCAAAATCATGGAAGCTGGCGCCAAAGCGCTCCAGCAACCAGGCTTGCAGGCCATAGTTGCCGTTCCAGATCATGCCCTCGAAGAACGGATAGATGAACGCCACGATCAATGCGGTCGCGCACAACTGCGGAACGAATCGGGCACGCTCGGCGATGCCTCCGGAAATGATCGCCGGGATCGCCGCAGCAAAGGTCAGCAGAAAGAAAAACTTCACCAGCCCATAGCCATGATCGGCGTTGATCACTGCCGCCGGTTGCATGAAGGTGACGCCGTAGGAAATCCAATAGCCTATAAAGAAGTAGGCCAGGGTCGAAATGGCGAAGTCGCTGAGGATCTTCGACAGCGCGTTGACCTGGTTTTTTTGGCGAACCGTGCCGACTTCGAGAAAGGCGAAACCGGCGTGCATGGCCAGCACCATGACCGCGCCGATCAGAATGAACAACGTATTGGAGCTATGGACCAGACTGTCCACAGCGCTTTGCAGATTTTCCATGGGGTTGGCAGACCTGAAGGCTAAAAAAGCACCAAAGCAGTTCGCGCAGAGCATTCATGCACCAAGTTGCAACTTCTCGGGATCGCAGATCCGATTCCCATGAACCGCTTTGGCGCACAAACGTTGTCGAGGTCGATCACGACCGGGACATTCGCGCGGGTTTTGATTGTTTGAATCAGGGTTTTCCTGAAATCATGCCCAGCAACAGCGCAACGGCGCAGGCAGACGCACCACGACGTAGCAAAAGTTGTACCAGTCATTTGTACTGAACCTTCGCGCAAGGCTCATACTCGAACGCAACAGAAGCCACTTACGGAGATCACCAATGGCCAGCATCAAGGCAAAGACTGCTCAAGAAATCCTGATGAACGATTTTCAGACACTCGTCAGCGACACCGAACGGTTGCTGGAACACACCGCCACATTGGCGGGTGATCAGGCTGACGAATTGCGCGAGCAGATCCACGACAGTCTGCTGCGTGCACGGGAAACCTTGAAACTGACCGAAGACTCCCTGCGCTTGCGCGGCAAGGCAGCCGTCACCGCCACCGAAGACTACGTCCAGGCCAACCCATGGCAATCGGTCGGTATCGCGGCCGGCGTGGGTTTCCTGATTGGTCTGCTGGCCACTCGGCGCTGATCATGGCGATCGGTGAATCCGGACCGTCCGCGACGGGCCCAAGCTCCTCACCGCGGCGCCTGGGTGCCGCTTTTCTCGGACTGCTGCATAGCCATGTCGAACTGTTCGGCATCGAACTGCAGGAACAAAAAGCCCGCACCGTCAGCCTGTTGCTGTTTGCAGGCCTGGCGCTGGTGTTTGCCTTGCTGTTGCTGGTGGGGCTGTCGACGCTGGTGTTGATCCTGTTTTGGGACACCTATCGCTTGCCGGCCATCATCGCGCTTTGCGTGTTCTACACCCTGGCCTGCGTTTTCTGTGCGATGCGCTTGAGAGCGGCGATTTTCGATGAGTCCTCACCCTTCCACGGTACGTTGGAAGAATTGGCCAACGATCGGGAGCGCCTGCTGCCATGAGCCTGCCAGAACTGCCTCACAACAGCTCGCGTACGGAAATGCGCAAGGCGCTGATCCGCCTGCGCATGGAAATGCATCGTCAAGAAATCCGCCACGAATCCGCGCAACTGCTGGTGCCTTTGCAGCGCGTGCGCGGGATGACGCAAAACCTGCAGGATGGGTTCGGCATCAAGCACGCTCCACTGTGGGGCGTAGCGGCGGTCACCTTGCTGGGCTTTTTGACCGGCAAGGGCGCCAAGAGCGGCGGCGTCAGCAGCCTGACTCGGCTGGTTCGCCTGGGCACCACGCTGGGGCCGCTGATCAAGCTGGTCATGCAAGGCTCTTCGCGCAATCACTAAGCCACCCTCTGGCTACATTCTTGCAACACCACCGGGATTGAACCTCTTTATCGAGGGGTTCAATCCTGCATGCCTATCCGGCCCCCAGGTTCAATCCAAGAACAAGACCTTACTAAGGAGGCCTCGTGATCGACGGGCAACCGCTCGCCTGCTTTCAGCCGTTCATCGATACCGCCACCGGCCGTATCGCCGGCGTCGAGGCACTGGGTCGACTGCGCCAGGCCGACGGTCAACTGACCTCGGTGGGACCGCTGTTCGCCGACCCGCGCACGCCCGCCATCGCCCTGCGGCGCCTGGACCGGCAGATCCGCGATAACGCCCTGAGCCGCTTGCATGAAGCGCCAACGGACTGGTTTCTCAGTTTGAACATGTCCCCGCGCTGGATCAGCCGTCTGCGCCCGGAGCAGGCGTTGCCGAGCCTCAAGCAACTGAACTGGCACGGGGTCGACCCGCAGCGCATCGTCTTCGAGATTACCGAGCAAGTGGGCGACATCCAGCGTCTGGCAGACGTGGTGGCGCGTTACCGACACGCTGGCGCGCGGATTGCCATCGATGATTTCGGGGCCGGCTATTCTCAGCTCGACCGCGTGCTGGCGTTGCAACCGGACATTCTCAAGCTCGACATGCGCTTGTTCCAGGCCGCTGCGTTGGGTGGACCGAGCAGCGATGTGGTCAAGGCCCTGGCGCAAATGGCGGAGAAAACCGGGTGCTGGATCATTGCCGAAGGGGTGGAAACCGACGCGCAACTGAATTTTGCCCTGGAGTGTGGCTCGCGCTACGTACAAGGTTTTCTGTTCGCCCGGGCGCAACAAGAATTCTTTGCCACCGACGCTTTTGTCGAGCGCTTCGCACAACTGCGTCAGCGCTATGTTCAACAGAAACTGGCAGAACGCGGCCGCCTGATGATCATGCGCCAGCAACTCAGCGAACTGATGGCCATTCTGCAAGGCTGGGCACAGGCCCGCGCCCCTCTCAGCGCCCTACCGCACCTGGACGCGTTTCCCTGGCTGTTGCGCTTCTATCAATGCGACCGCCACGGCACACAACTGACGCCCAACCTCGAATGGCGTAATCACCGCTGGGAGTCCGACCACCGCTACGTGGGCCATAACTGGTCCTGGCGCCCGTACTTTTACCACCTGCTGGCCGAGGGCTGGGAGCAGCGCCGGCTGACGCTTTCCAACACCTACCGCGACGCCACCAGCAACCAGTATTGCCTCACCGCCGGGCAATTTTTCGACAACGGCGAACGACTGCTGCTCATCGATATCGACGCGGCCGGCCTGTAGGAGCGAGCTTGCTCGCGATGACCCCACAGGCACCGCGTTTATCCTGTTGAAACGCGTCATCGTTAACGTCCATCGCGAGCAGGCTCGCTCCCACAATTGAACTGAGTACAATTTCGAGAGATTGGTGGGCTCGAAGGCCGCCTTCGCGGGCAAGCCTCGCTCCTACAAAATCAGAAGCAGAGCGCCGTACGCTTTTGATTCCCACCACTCAAGGCCGAGCGTTAGCTCGCCTGTCGCTTTTGATCTTGACTCACCGCCACCTCGTAAGGCCGAGTGGAGGTTCTGCGCAGTGGGCAACCCGGCATGGATGCCGGGTTAGCCGCCCCCGGCCAGGGATGGCCGATGGCGGCGGGCCCACGGAGCAGGACCGGAGCGAGGGCATGCCGAGCCACAGCGAGGCACCGAACGAAAGGGGCAAGAGCCCTTGGTTACTTGGGGCTTTTCCAAGTAACACGCCGTAAGGGCGTAACCCATAGCCGCCGTTACCGCAGAAATGGATATGTACACCTGAAAGAAAATGGTCGGCTACCAGGCCGCCTTCGCGAGCAAGCCCGCTCCCACATTTAGCCTGTGCATACCGGCGAGGACGCCATCACCGGCAAGCCCTACACCTACAGCTGCATGCGCGTTTTTCCCTTGCAGGTCCAGACGCGAACCCGGAAGCTAGGGATTCAGTCACCAGACGGAGAGAACCAGCCTTGGATTGGCACACCCTGCTTACCCGCGAACGCCTCGGAAAGCCCCTGCACAGCCCGCAAGAACTCGGCCGCAGTCCTTTCCATAAAGACCACGACCGCATCATTTTCTCCGGCGCGTTTCGCCGACTCGGGCGCAAGACGCAGGTCCATCCGGTCTCCAGCAACGACCACATCCACACGCGCCTGACCCACTCCCTGGAAGTCAGTTGCGTCGGTCGTTCACTGGGCATGCGCGTCGGTGAAACCATCCGCAGCGCCCTGCCCGACTGGTGCGAACCGAGCGATCTGGGGATGGTCGTGCAATCGGCCTGCCTGGCCCATGACATCGGCAATCCACCCTTCGGTCACTCCGGCGAAGACGCGATTCGCCACTGGTTCCAGCAAGCTGCCGGCCGAGGCTGGCTGGATGCAATGAGCGAAGTCGAACGCGACGACTTCCTCAATTTCGAAGGCAATGCACAAGGCTTCCGGGTACTCACCCAGCTGGAATATCACCAGTTCGACGGCGGCACCCGGCTGACCTATGCCACCCTGGGCACCTATCTGAAGTACCCATGGACGGCCAAACACGCCGACTCCCTGGGCTACAAGAAACACAAGTTCGGCTGCTATCAGAGTGAGTTGCCGTTGCTGGAGCAGATCGCCCATAAACTCGGCCTGCCACAACTTGAGGAACAACGCTGGGCACGCCATCCGCTGGTGTACCTGATGGAGGCTGCCGATGACATCTGCTACGCGCTGATTGATCTGGAAGACGGTCTCGAGATGGAATTGCTGGAGTACGCCGAAGTCGAGTCCCTGTTGCTGGACCTGGTGGGCGATGACCTACCGGAAACCTATCGCCAGCTCGGGCCTAACGATTCGCGGCGGCGCAAACTCGCGATACTGCGCGGCAAAGCCATCGAGCACCTGACCAACGCTGCGGCCCGCGCCTTTGTCGAACAACAGGACGCGTTACTCGCCGGTACGCTGCCCGGTGATCTGGTGGAACACATGCACGGTCCGGCCAAGCGTTGCGTACTGAATGCCAAGGACATGGCGCGCAAGAAAATATTCCAGGACAAGCGCAAGACCCTGCACGAAATCGGTGCCTACACCACGCTGGAAATCCTGCTCAACGCCTTCTGCGGCGCGGCGCTGGAACAACATAACGGTCGAACGCCCTCCTTCAAGAGTCGCCGTATCCTTGACCTGCTAGGCAACAATGCCCCCGATCCAAACGGCCCATTGCACACCTCGTTTCTGCGCATGATCGACTTCATTGCAGGCATGACCGACAGCTATGCGAGCGACATGGCGCTGGAGATGACCGGGCGATCGAGCCGCTGATGACAACCGACTCTTCAGCCATTACGCCGTGCGAAATGGCTGATCCGTCACTAAAACCCCAACTGCATTCAACACGCGCTGAATCGCCCTACATCTCATGGCGAGCGAACTGATCGATTGCCCGGTATTCTCGCGAAATAATTCCGCTCCCCTCTGTTCGACAGATGAGCGTGAATAATCCAATGTTCAACGACGATCTACGCATCCTGCTGGTGGAAGATCATCCCTTTCAACTCAGGGCGACTCAATACCTGCTTGAAAGTTACGGCTTCACCCAACTGACCACCACGGACAGTGCCGAAGGCGCCTTGCGTCAAATGCTCGGGGCTGTGCAACCCTTCGATATCCTTTTGTGCGACCAATGCCTTCCCGACCTTCCCGGCATTGAACTGGTTAAATTTGCCAGTCATCGCGGAATGATCAGACAGGCCATACTGCTGAGCAGCCTGACACCCATTGAACTGGACGGACTTGAAAGAACAGCCCATGAACATGGACTGCCCTTGTTGGGTTACTTGATCAAACCACTGAAACAATCGGAATTCAGAAACTTATTGACCTTGGCATCGCTATAAAAACCACAACACCAAAACACACTAAAAAACTTTCAAAAAACCACTTCAAACTTACATCAAAGCACTTTAAATACGCTCATTTAGCACCCAACACTTTCACCTTTCCACATAGAAAACCTAATTGAAGCGTAGTCCGATTCTTCTTAGTTTGTAGGATTATTCCTATATTGCTGCTACAGGTCTCTCAGTTCATGCGTCGCCTTAACTATCTGAGCTAAGGTGCGCGCTTTATTTGAGCTCGCATGGGATCTGATTATGAACTCGAATATTTTTGTGGACATGGTAATAAAGTCAAAATATTTATCCTCATAGATTTCAATTGGTTAACCAATCGAACGGCCAATTTTTGATACCGTAAGTTTGACACCATCTTCAGCCCGCCTATATTCAGGCAGAGCATCCTGAGGCTTCAGCCATGATCTCTTTCGAAATAGCCGCTGACGAAATTCTGTTTCAGCTCCCGTGGCCAAATAAGAAGCGCCGCAGAGAAATGGAGCTACCAAGGCCGCCCCTAGCATCAGAAAGTAGTCTAAAGTCTATATGCAATGAAACAATTTTAATTTGTCAGAGATTTGCTCGAATTACAAAAACACATCGTATAAATGCACTCAAGAGTATATTAGGTTTCGCGACTGCTGAAAGAAAGGGCTTGCCAGCACTTGGCAGCTCAGAATGGAGAGCATTTGTTAGCGAGCACTACATATATCATCTTTCACACCCTGAAAAGCTGGACAATAAAGGCGACAAAAAACTCGAAACCATGCGTATGGAATGGCGACAAGTACTCCATCTATATAAAAACCTCAAGCAAAGGCACATTATCCCCCTCGATATTGTCATTCCAACAATGAAGCAGCCCATAATCCCGGATGATGAAACAAGCGCAGATGTGCTGGACTCGGTTGAAGAGACACTATGGTCTTTGACGAATGTTGATGATTTATGGCCTAAGACATACCTAGTAGACAAAAGCATCAATATCAGTACAGACAAATTCCTTGATAAGCTTCAAAGCGATCTCGAGACACGCACCCAAACAATTGTATTAGCTTGCGAGAGTTATTGGGATAACGTCGTAATCTGCCAACGCATAGGCGAAAGCTTAATAAAATCTATACCTGTAGAAAAAATTGAAGCAGTTTTAGCATCAGGAAATTTCTACGTTAACCACCGATATATAGCTGACGCTTATAATCCAGACGGCGCCGCTTGGTTTTTGGCGATGATAGAGCATTTTTTTCTTCGGACAGGTGAGTTAGATGCTATTTCCTACAAGGCGATGCAAAAGATTCCCTTTTTTCGCCCGTTCTGCAGAAACAGTTATATGCGAGCTAGAATGGATAAGGAGCTTAGAAAGGTCGCTGGAGATTATGGTGCTCCAACTAGAAACATCAATGAGACCTTAAATCGACTATTGGGCTACCTTTCAGCGCGAGACTGCGGTGCAGCAGCCGCAATTTTAGCAGCTGAAAATCCAAAATTTAATCCCCACTCACTACGTACTGCAGATTATTTATCAGCGGACGACAAACCCATACATTATTACAATAGTGACCTGGATCGGCTCATGTGGAGTGTTAGTAAACCTAGGGCGATATCTCGAAAAGTCTCCGCGTTACCTCCCCGCAGCCATAAAATCTATGTAGAGCTTGTGAAAGCAACAATGAAAGCTCGAATACGACTAATGCTGGCTGGCGATATCAATTACAGAAAGATGTTTTTAACATCATCATATGAATGGGTTGGTTTAAGCAGCAGCCTTGATCAAATTCTCACCACTAAGTTAGGCGTTAGTCTATATCAAGCTTTGGAAAAAGAGCTTACTACCGGTGACGTATCAAGACAAATATTTACATTAAAGCGAATTCGTGGAACTCAGGCGCTGATTAGCTTTTTAAAAGAGGGTACCTATCAGGCGGCTGCAAACACTTTAGGTAATTCTATTGCAGTCATCATAGTCAGGTACATTCCAAAGTGGTTGAAGCAGCGATGGAATGTGCGCATCCTCCGTACCTTCCAGACGAAACTGATTATTTTGGCGACTAAAGGCAAGCCTTGGCATCTGGCAGCGAGCGATTTTTTAACAGAAAATGACTTATTTAACTTTATCATTAGAGAAGCGACAGTTAGTGTCGCTTCTGATCCCGTCTCAATTGATCTTAAACTCTATGCAGCTGAGCTTACGGAGGATGCTGTTCATCACCTTATCGAACGACTAGTGAATCACAAAGTAATTCTGAAACTAGATGCTGCCTCTTTAGCTGCCATATTTTTATTTTCAGAAATTCGTATAAACCCACGCATAAAAAATTACGAAGATGTCACCTCGGGAATCACCGAAGAATCGATCACCACATTAGCCCGCCTATTACATTGCGCATACGATATAAGCAAAGACCCGAGCGCCAAAGGCACCATTATTGGGAATATTGCGGGTTTATCTATACCACATTTTCAGGCCGTGTACATTGAAGCTTTAGACTTAAAATCTGAGCTAGCCAAAAAAGTCGTTAAAGTAGATGCCTTGACAAATGAGCTACAGTCATGCCAAAAATAAATATTAAACCAATGAGTTCCAGAGCAACGTTATCCTTGCTTATAGAACAAGCCCGCCAGAACTTAGAAGGCACTATCAACTATTCCGCCTCTTGGCTAAAGGCGGGAGGTATCGGCTCGAGGGAATGGAAAGTAGTCGGCAAGAACAATGTAATAGCAACTATTAATTTTTCTGAATCTCTTCCTGACGGAAGCCTATTAACCGATCCGCATAACAGACTACTGCTAGAAACGATTCAGAAGCAAGTTTTCTGCGTTCGAGCAGGATATCTGTCACCGCGAGTTGATCATACTACATGGATGAAGTACGTACGCTTTTACATCAATATAGCAAGCTGGCAATGCCTATATAAAGAACGATACCAGCCACAGACATGCGGTTTCAAATTAATAAATGAGAACGCCTTTGAAGTGCTCATTGAACAATACTGCGAAGGCGGCTGGGCAGGGATTCTGCAAATAATTCCGAGGCTTTGTGAGTTATTTTGTGAACTGATTGACGAAGAATATCGTGATGAGAAACTCACACAACCCCAAGTAGCAAAAATAATTAACCACTTAAAGACAAATAATCTATACGTTAGAAAAGGCAATATTAAAAATTGTGAAATTGGCTTGGTATCTAGAGACTACTTGGCAAAGATATTAGGCATTCACGTCACTGCTTTCAACCACATATATATCCGTACATTTCTACGACAGTTTGAAGTTTCCCTACAGCAGTCGATCTTGATTGAGGGAGTTAGAATAAGAGCACAGCACACATCTCATAAGACCGCCGTCTTTGACAAGGACAAGACCGGGGAGATCACCAGGAAATCACTTATCCAGTTCCTGATTCTTCTGAAGTCACTTGCTGAAGGAAACTCAAACTTACCCGACGTCATGCCAAACTTTAAGTTCAACCATAAAGAGCACATGAAGAAATATAACATTAGAATGGATGGCCACACAAAGAAAATACCATATTCCATTGGCATGTACGCTCTAGACAAAGCAGTACAATGGATTATGGTATATGGAAAAGCCATCGTAGGTGCGACGCTTGAAATCATCAACGCGTTTCATAACATCCCTCCTGGCGAATTAAAAGGGCGGAGCAATCGGCATCTACAAAGGCAAAAAATCTTTGAACAAATTATTTCTTCATATAACACACAACCCTTCGAAGGCCTACCTGCCCAATCATTGACCGACACATTAAAAATTTCTAAACTTACCAGCCAATCACACATGGAAAGCACGAGCAAAAAAATGACATTTGCAGTTGCGCTTGAGTGCTTTGTAGCTGCATGTGCGTTAGTAATCGGATTCACGAAACCCATTAGAATTAATGAGCTCGGTGCTATATTACGCGACTCGCTTAGTTATCAAACTAACGACGAGGGTGCTTTTATCAGGCAGCCTATACTTAAGAAGCGCGTTCCCATCGCACCCAACATCCGCCGCCCCATCCCTTATATAGCATCTGTTGCGGTTCAGCTACTAGCCGTGTTAGGCAACGGTCTGAAAGAAATATATCAAGATACGTCACCACACTCTGAACATCTTTTTTATTTCCCTTCTTCTAGAGGTTTTAATCAGCCAAGTGGGAAAAGAGTGGATTCACGAATCAATAATGCAATCATGTCTTTCTGCGACATTATCGAAATTCCCGTGGATATTTATAAACGCCGTTGGTACATCAAAATCCACGAGATGAGGAAATTCTTCATTGTTACAATGTATAATCACGCAAAAGTATACGCAGACGATGCTATAAGGCATCAAGCCGGACATGATGACCCACGTTACCTGCATGATTATCTTAGTGGCGACGTACCAGAAGAAGAAATCATTAAATACAACATTGAAAACATCGAAGACAAACTAATCGAACTTGAACTTGGAAACCTTAATGAAAACGAAAACCAAGGGCTTGTAGCCTTATACAAACAAATATTGTCTACTATGAATATCACATCTCTAAAATCAAGAAACAAATTTGAATTTGATCAATTCCTCCAAGCGCTGCTGGCGAACGACGGATTGCTCATTTCCACTTACACCATAAGGCTGACCACCTATGAGTCAGAAGTTTTCGATACAGAAATAGCTTTGAAATACGGGGAAGCTCAAGATGAAAAATTCCACCGTTGAAAACATACAAAGAAGACATGATTGGCTGCAGTCAGTTTTGGATGGAAAGTTTAGCCTTACAAAATCTCACCAAGAAAAACTGGCCAACATGAAGACTTTTTGCACATTAGAGATCTTGAATGAATTCGATAAAATAAGTTACAACACACTCAAGAACTTTTGTTTAGAACACACTCTTCCCGGCTTCACTCATACTTCAGAGAATCTCTGGGAACACATGCGTTCGTTACGAGCAAAAATCTATTCCACTTACAGCCTAGTCACACAAGATCTTATTGAGGACAAACCAACGCCTGAAATGATGATTAATGAAGCTTACAACCAAGCTCAGCTAGCTACTTATGCCTATCTTGATTTATTTAGGTTTTTCAAAAACCTAGTGGAAACAGATACCAGCCTTAATAATGCGACCAAGCTTCAAATAACTAACTTCTTATTAGAGTCAAATCTCAGATTTGAAAGCATTAGTACGAACCCAGCTTTGCCTCCGAAGGCGTGGAGTGTTATACAGGGAGGTAAGGTGGATGCCTAAGTTTCAGCTTTACAAAACAGGCATGGTATTAGAGATGCCTTGGAGTGTGGTTTATTCTCGAAAAAAAGAAGCCGCAATCGTCAGAAAAAAAACTCTTTCGAAACAAGTCTATATGTTCTGGCCAAACGGCTCACCTTGCACTCTGATTAATATCTGGTTACAGCATGTGACTGTTCAGGCCACCGGCGATTCAGCCGAAACGTTTGCAATTCACATGACTCACTACATACGTTACTGCTTTAACCATGGTGCTCATTTATTCGCAGTTGACGATACGTTTCTCTTGGGCCTCTCAAATCATTTATTAGAAGGTAAAAAATTAAAAAAATCTGCCCTTGCTGATGCTCGCAGTCCAAACCATGTCGCATATACCATTAGAAGAGTAATAGATTTTTTGATTTGGTATCAAGTGAATTATCGGCTCGTCTCGCAACCTAAGCTAGTCGGTGAGTTAGGCACTGGTGCACAAGTCACAATTGAATGGAAAACTAACAGGCAAGGCCAGCTGATTCTGTACCACCCAGCGATTCCAACAACACGCCCCCCAGTGGGTGATAAAAAGCCCATGCCCGATAACTTCATAGGCAAGATTAGCGATACAATTTATAGGCTGAAAACCAAACCCAGATATTTGTTCGATGTTACTGCTTCTCAACGGCGTGACGACTATATTGCGAAAAACGAATATTTATACAACCGTCGGCTAGCGACTCTTAAAATCGCGAGAATGACTGGCCTTCGTCCTGACGAGCTAAACAGCATCCCCCTAAATTTGAATCTGAATCCGCTAGAAAAGAGAACCCTGTACATTCCAACATTGAAAACACGACAAATACCTAGACCTATACGTGAATTCCCCCTTTCGCTTGAGGAGGCGATCGAAATATCCATATACCTTAAAGCACGTACAACTTTCATAGCATATTTAAATATTGCCCCCACAAAAGCCACATCTTTCATGCTTGCGCAAGATGGAAAATCCATCGAGACACGATCCTTGGCGCGAGACTTCAGAAGGCTTTGCGAGTTATCTGGCCTCACAGATGTGCAAGTCTGCTTATCCATGTTTAGACATCGCTTTATTACGACCCAGATAGCATATGAGATCGCAAAGGAATTGAAGCGAGATATAGCTCAGAAAGATTTGTGGATGGAGGCAGTCCAAAGAAGAATCTTAGCCAAAGTAGCCAAACTTACAGGCCATCGTGATCCGATGTCACTGAAAAATTATTTCGATGAGGGATTTGCGATAGCGATAGCTAGTTTATCCGCGCCCTCCCCACAACAAACAAAAACCCTTATACAACAACTTGAAATCAGGATACATGAATTATCCAGGCACTCCACTATATATAGCGACCCAAATCTCGCCAAGGGAATTTCTGAGCTAGAACAAATCTTGTCAAAACTAAATTCGATTTAATAACTACTGAGTTATTCCAAGCATCTCTCGTTAATTGGGCTAGGCCACCCATAGCCCGCAGGATCGACTGCAACACCTTTGCTTGGCTGACTAAGTCGGGCCTTAGGCTCGAATCAATAGCAGCGATCACCTTCAGCGACCATCGATGAGTGACCGCTCGATGAAGCTCAAGTCAGCGCCGGCTCACCAATCGACCATAAGATCGAGAACTGCTTCTGTTCCCAGACTCCTACTTTTCGAAGGGCTGTTTTCCTAGACGGGTCACAAAGCTATGCTAGCTTTAAGAAATCGATTTCCTGGATCGAGCGGTCGGTTCGCAAAAGGCCATGGGCCTCAGGTTGTCATGATCTACTCCATAGGCATTCGACAATACTCAGAGGGCAGCCGACACCCTGACGTATTGGAGCAATGTCATGCGCGTTCCGATCTTTCCCTTCGATTTAATTCCCAAACGCCGATTCAAACGCATCTCAAAAGTGCTGAAGCGTCACTGGCCTTGCGCTAACAGTATCAGTCTCATGACCGCGCAAGAGATTCTGGCTCAAGGGCTAGGATACCGCGATTATCACGATGTCTTGAGGTCATCAGAAAATTGCTTGTCGGATGCGCCTGTTCCTACTCTCCCAGAGGTAAGGGATAGCGTCAGCACATCCATTTTTCACTTTTTCAGATCGAGCAACACCGTAGGTATCGACGACCGTGATATCGAGCGTTTGGTCATGTTATTGCCGCTGCACGAACTTTTGGCCTTCCACAGCTTCCGGCAAGGGCAAACGGCCAACGTCGGCAAGACAGACAGCCACAGTTCGAAAGTGCATTCAGGACAAAAATCCTCAAAAGCGGCTCGAGGCATAATCCACGAAACATCAGATTCGTCAGCCAGCGAGCCTTCAAACTTCGGGCCACTCCTCCTCCCATCAAAAAAATATCTGAGTGAGTATGAGCTTGATGCCATCGAGGAGGCAGTTCACCGGAAAGGCATCCTTCGTGATCGAGTTTTGTGTTCGGTGCTGCTCTCTGGTATCCGCCAGTCTGAACTACACCAACTCAGAGTCGAAAATGTAAACCACACCCACGATAAGGTGATGCTGGACTTGCCATTCACCAAGTCGCGTACGATCTGGAAACGACGCATTTTGATTACAACTGATGGATTATTGGTTCGTCGGTACATTGAAAAAAGTGCGCTTTCTCACGGGGACTATCTGTTTCCATCCGGCAAGACCGCTGCCTATCCAATGACCTCTTTTGAGTTGAATAGAATTCTGCGCTCCTGGTTGTTGGAGGCCCAAATCGATCCGACGGGAATGTCGGTTCATGCACTGCGGCTCTCAGTGATCGCTCGGTTCATCCGAGCTATCGCAGAATCAAAGCAGTCTACCGTGGCCAATTTGACAGGCCATATCTCGCCTGAGATGTTGCGCTACTACGGCTCCTTGCTAAACCTGAAGCCGAAAGCATAAGGCATCAAAGGGAGGGGCCAAGCTTCAGTCGAATGAGGCTTGGTCGCTCCCAAGTCGCCAACTTCGAGTAGGCCATTACTCGCCGAGCCAGCGGCATTCGAATCAGCTATTGACCACAGCCGAAAGTGTTTGAGGTAGCAGCAATAGACGGGGTTCAACCATCAGACGCGGAACACATGCGTACCGGAGGGGTGCTTACAGCTTGTCCATAACGTCATTAACCCTTTTCCATCCTCTGCTTTTCGTGCTGCTACGCTGAGCTCTTCCACGGAGGAATCACAATGTCGAACGCAGACCTGCTCCCTTCCCTACTTTTCAAGATCAACCAAAATCAACTGGCACTCGAAGCCGCGATAATGGAGCTGACACTCTGGGTGGAGCAACGCGGATCGGCGGAGGTCGCCGGCAACGTTCGTGGTGCATTGGACACAATCTGCAAGAACGAAGAGTTCATCAACATGACGTTAGCGGTGCTCATGACGCCTGAGTGAGTAGCTCTTGAGCTTATGGACTAGCCGGGGCCATCGGCCCGAAGGATCGATATTTCCGTTGACGCCACTTCTTACCGCAGCTTAGCTACGCGCAAGCGAAGACTCGAACGCAGAATGATTTGAAAACAACCTCTCCTCTCACCGCCCTCGAGGTCTACCAGGTACTGACGGACGTCGCGCTCGGCGCACGCATCATGACGCGAGGTTCCATCCAGTCTTGGAACGAGTTCTATCATGGCCTCATGCCCGTGAGTACTGATGGCTGGGTACTCACCCTCTTCAATGACCGTGACACCCTGGACTACTGCGAGTACTGCAGGTCGCCTGATGGCCGAGTCGGTACACTTGAACTCTGGCAGCGCGACGGAGCTGATCCTGTCGAGCTATTGAGCGCATGGGAGCGAAAACAGCTTGAGCGACTGCTCGCTGGGCTCTGAGCATGCATGCAAAACGGCAGGTGAGGGTTTGGCCACTGCAGTCATCTTTAAAGCTGCATCCAAGACTGGAGCTATGACATCATTTTCATCACAGACGTTTGCCGCCAAGCCTTGGTAGGCTTACCAGGATTTTTAACCTGGAATCCGGGATCTGCCAATCTGCGATGCAACCACAAATATAAGCGGCCCTGCCCTTACTAACTGCTCAATGTACCAATCGAGTAGCGAGTGCCTGGCTTCCGAATAGGAGTAACAAATTGCTGAACCGTCCCGACAAAGACGCGCTCCGTGCAATGCTGGAATCACAAGTTCAAGAAAAGCTGCAGCACGATCCAGACGCGGTAACGACTTACGCAGCCCAGCCTGTACCTGACCGAAAACCGTATACCAGCAAACCCACGGTTCAGGACAAGGCATTTCACAAAGAGCTCGAGCAGATGCGTGCAGATGCCGAAGCTGGAGTGATACATACGCCTAAGCGCGAGCAGGAGGACGGAGGCGCTCCTAGCCTTAAGCTTGATGATTATCCGGATCTGTAAACGTGCCACTGAGAATCTACAGGCGCGTACGGCTTGCCGGCTCATAGCAACGGAGATCAAATGTGAAAAAGCCACCTATGAAAATCATCATCGAAGAATGGGATGGTGACGGTGCAATTCGAATTCCCAATGAGGCGCTGCAGGAGCTCGAACTGGATGTCGGCGACGCTGTGTACCTGATAGAAGAATTTGTCGGCACCACGCACTGCCTTGTCCTATCAAAAACGCCTCAGATTGCGGATCGAATAGACGAGCTCACTGAAGCCTGGGATAGCGCACGGCTTGGTAATGCCCCTGAGAACTGAGACAGCTGCAATGCGTCGTGGTGGGCCAAATGTGGAGTGACACGCCCAAGGCATGTGAAGACTTGGGGTCGAGCCGGGCTTAAGCCCGAAGGAGCGATAGCCTTAGTAGCTTTAGCTCAAAGCTTAACAAGTCGCCTCTAGAGTCTCACATAAGAATTCCCCTCTGCAGTCGGCCGATAAGATCGAGCACGGCGTTCGACTCCACCCTCGTCCTCAGCATCTCCAGTGGACGCTTTGAACCGAGTCCTCGAGCCGGCGAACTCATTGATTCTGTTGCAGCGGCGACGTTGTCCTCAAACAGGGACAATGCTTGCTCAAAGACAGCAAAGGTATCGGAAGCGGAGCGAAGAACCGTAGTCATCAGTGATCAACGCGGCTGGCTTCGCCTTTTGCTGGCCACTCACCATCAGTAGCTTGACGTGTGGCTTCTGCCTCAAGCTGTTCTTGCGCAAGTCGCCAATAAAACTCTTCAGATCCTTCCCGACGACCATCTTTTTCCCACAACTCATAAGCTCTTTCTCGGACTTTCGAATCGTCGATCATTTTCATTCCTCTCTGAGTCGTTACTTGATCCCGGTGTTTACATTAGCTAATCCCGACGGTATGTGCTCATAGCTCATCCTCAGCCTTGGCTAACAGAGCGTCATCCGCAAGGGGTTCAAGCAGCGCCTCGGCAATCTCGCCAAGCTTGCCCAACGGGTGATCACAATTGCCCAATAGTTCTGCTGTAGCAGTCTTGTCGGCCTGTCCTCGCTCGGCGGTGATGATCAGCCAGCCCAGCGCTGAGGTATGCACCTCGTTATCGGCAAGACGATTGTTCACGTACTCATCCACTGCCAGGGCAAATTCCTCAGCAGTCACGGCTTGTTAGGACGCATGCGACGTTGGAACGACACGCTGTTGCCGCGCAGAAGTTCTTCCGCTGCGTTGTAGAGCCAGTCCGCCCTAGCGGCGTCCTGCGGGCTTTCGCTCACTAGAGGGGATGATGACGATCATGTTTTAACGGGGAAAAATGTGTTGTGTTCATGATCGTCTCCAGAGCGAGCACGAAGGTTGTGGCGCGTGGCTTAACTGCCGAGGAATTAAACACCTTTTATCCATATTGACCGCAGTCGTTGCGGCAGAGTCCATCGGCGATGTGCCCTTACGTCAGTAGTATCGGGCTGCCAAATCACGATGCATACAGACTATCCAAGCACCTTAAAGCTCATGATCGCCGCTGCCCGTTTTCCGCTGCGTAGCGAGAGATTCGTGGTCATGACAGCCTGCTGATTGAGGGGCGCGCCAAAGCCCATGCAAAGGGGCTACCCTTTGCCCGAATACGACTCCGCAATGAACGCCGAGAACATCATGCGGTACGTTCGCCCGGTGTCTCGATTCGGTCTAATAGCCCGTGGAGTCGTGTTTATAGAGATTGCATTTCTACTGGCAATCAGCGGTTCCACTTATCAAGCCATGGATCCACCTGGTATGAAGGAAGCCCTCGACGCGCTCCAGAATCTACCAGCTGGATGGCTGATTCTGATGGTTATGGCATTAGGGCTAGTTGCCTTCTCGGTTTACTGTTTCTCTGAAGCTTTCTGGCGCAAGATCCATAAGGATGTGCCAGGAGTATCGAGACCATAGGGTGCAGCAATAATGGCGATCCACCTCCCGGATTAGAGCAGGCGTGGCCTTAACCTGTCGTTGGCGATCATCAGTGCCGGCTCTTCATCATCGTGTTGCTGGCTGAGGAATTCGCGTATCAGTGCGGCAGTTCGCTTGGCGCTGGTCACCACGAAGAAATGCCCCTCGCCCTTTAGGACTTGCAGTTCGGCAAGACGAATAGCGCGCCGCAGGATATGCGCGTTGTACATCTGCACAAGGGTGTCGCGGTCGCCGGTGAGGATCAGCGTGCGTTGGCGCAGACGGAACAGCCGCAGCAGGCTTGTCCAGCCGACTAATGCAGCGAGCTGGTGGTAATAGGTTCGTGGATTAACGGTGAGCATGCCTTTCACCACACCGAAGCGCAGCAGCGCCTGTATCGAATTACGCGAGCCTTCTTTCTTGCGCAATTTGGCGCCTTTGCTGCTGCCAAAAAAGTCCAAGATGTCGGCGGGCTTCACTAGCACCATCGGGCCAGCAGAGGTCGCCGCGAGGATCAACCGGCGCACCATGCTCGGATAACGCAGGGCAAACTCTTGCGCCAATGCACCACCCCAACTCACGCCGAACACATCGACTTGGTCGACTCCCAACTGCCTCAGCATCTCGGCGATCAAGTCGGCATGGCGCGGCAGACGCATCGGCCAGCGGGGCATTTGCGATTTGCCGACTCCTGGCACGTCCAACGTAATGGTCGTGTAGTCCAACAGTTCATCGCGCAGGGGATCGAAGGTACGGATCAAACCACCCAGGCCATTGAGCAGGAGCAGCGGCGAGCCTTGACCGCAGATTGAAACGTTCACCTGCAAGTCTTTAATGGTCAGTTTGTGCGTTGCCATGGTTTCCCCTTGCTGCACGTAGCTGAGATGGCAATGTCGGATAAGGACTCCAATTCTTAGATGAGCAGTTTCTGGGTGCTCAGAACAGCAAGGCGGCTGCTTCCCTCATGAAAATCTCGATGGTCTTCGGCCCTATCCCTTCGAATTCTGACAGGCGTTTTTCAAATTCTTGACGATCAGAGCTCGCTTCCACGATGTTGCCCACCTTGCCGCCGTAATCATTGTTGAGCTTGCCGGCCAATGCGAGCAATCGCGACGCGGTGGTCTCGTCGTAACGCACGTAATGAGCCTGACCAAGCATCACGACCAACTGACGGTGGGTGCAATGCGCGAGCTTTTGCGGTGTATCTCGCTGATGCTGATCGACGATGACCTGGTATGCCTTGGCCGCAATTGCACCCTGAATTCTTTTACCCATCAGAAAACTGGCAACCAGCCATTTGAATAGGGCAGCTTCGTGCGCATCTCGAAGGTCGATCTGCAGGTCTTGTGCGCTGATGGCTTTGTTCACCGGTTCATTCCTTCAAGCAATGACGTAAATCATGAAGTTAGACCAGGCACTACGGCGAACGCTCCAGAGTGGAGAGGTATTAATAAAGGGGAACCCCTATCGTTGCTCGGCGCCTAACGGTTGAACATTAGAATTCGGGAATTACGAAATGCATGTGTCCGAGACAACCCAAGTCATGGAAGCGCTGTCGACCAACGAGGTAAACCTGAAGCTTCAGGAGGGCTGGTCATTGATATCCGTGGTTGTTACAACACATCCTAACGGTCAGCTACATCCCTGCTACATTCTGGGAAAATCGAAAGCCATACCCAACCATCAGAACCCGGATCGAATAAACGCGGCACATAGCGATTGAGCACATAGAAAGGTGTTGGGAGTAGAGTTTGGCTTATCTGGATTGGGTTCAATGGCCAGCGATGTTGATAACAGTGCTTGCCGCGTGGCTGATTGGATCTCAAAGACCAACAAGGCGAATGACGGGATTTGTATACTTCAGCGTTAGCAATGTGCTCTGGGTGATTTGGGGGGTGTACGCAGACGCGTATGCGCTCATCGTCCTGCAGATTTGCCTATTCCTTATGAACCTACGTAGGTTCAAAAAGAACTTTAAAGTCTAGGAGAACCTGAGTTTTAGGACACATCGGAGCCGTTGAGAGTTTTTTGAACTTAAGGAATTTCATGCCAGAAGGCGATAATTCGCCGACGTGGTCGTCGCAACCTATGAACAGTGGCAAATGCCAGAGAGCGCGATGTTCGACAACTTCTTACTTGAAGCTATAACTCTTCCCGAGGCGACGCTAAGGGTCAGGCACGGTGGCCGTGGCTCACCCGTTCTCTTGCTCCACGGGCATCCTCGAACTCACGCGACTTGGCATCGTGTCGCCCCACTTCTTGCGCGACATCACACGGTCGTCTGCCCTGACCTGAGAGGTTTTGGTCGCTCATCAAAGCCAGAGGACACATCCGACCATGCGGGCTCCTCGAAACGCGCCAAGGCCCGCGACTGCGTCGCCCTAATGCGCCACCTTGGTCATGATCGGTTCGCTGTAATCGGCCACGATCGAGGTAGTTACACCGCCTTTCGCATAGCAATGGATCAACCGGAAGCCATTACCCATCTCGGCATATTAGACGGTGTGCCGATCCTTGAAGCTCTTGAGCGCTGCGACGCCCGGTTCGCGGCGAAGTGGTGGCATTGGTTCTTTTTCGGGCAACCCGAGAAACCGGAGCAGGCAATCCTGGCCGACCCGGATCGTTGGTATGGCGGCTCCCCCGAGGCGATGGGTGCAGAAGCCTACAAGGACTACCTTGCCGCCATCCACGATCCGGCGACTGTTCATGGCATGGTCGAGGATTATCGTGCAGGCCTTGGGATCGACCGTGCTCACGATGAGGCCGACCGCCGCGAGGGCCGTCGGATCGAATGCCCAACCATGATTTTATGGTCGCTTCGTGATGACCTTGAACTTCTATACGGCGATGTCCTGGCTGTTTGGAAACCGTGGACGACAAGGCAGCGTGGTCGTGGTCTCGACTGCGGTCACCATATGGCGGAAGAGGCACCCAATGAGCTGGCAAGCGAAATCCTCGCCTTCCTGCGCGAAGACTAAAATAGCGCTCGCAATTTATGGCGACGACAACCTCCCTGGGCAATGTGAGCAACCTTGGAGTTGAATAAGCTCGCGGATAAAAGAGACGCCAAGCCCAAGTGCGCATTGATTTTCGAGGTCACAGACGTTTTTTCGCCGGTTCGGATGGAAGGTGGGCAAAACCTCTGGGGTAAGCGCAGTGCGTCTCCTAATCAATCGGGCCAATAATGATCGCTCGATCGTCTCCCAGTCCTTGAACCTTCGCCAGTACGTCTGTTGGAGTGCGCTTGGAGAAGTGGACTACAAACCTCATGCCGCTTCCATCTTCCTCGATTGAGGTGACCCATAGCTCGACTTCGTCGGCAGTCAAGCCCAAGGCTCGCGCAATTTGACGAAGGCGGTGCTCCGAATCGTTGTCATCCAGTGGGTAAGATTTCATTGAACACTTCTCCTCACCGGTGGAGCTGTTACTTGCTCTCGTCAGCCTTGCCCTCTTGCAGTTGCACAGAAGATTTGCTGCCGTCGGTATTGTCTTTGGTAGTATTTTTTGAGCTGTCAAAGCACCCATGCACCATAAACACGCTGCAGAGCGTTAGGCACACATAAAGCTTTTTCATGACCGTCTCCTGTACGTAAGCGCCAATGATTTTGTCGGATTACGTTCCTGCGCCCACGCCTTCCACCGCCTGTGCGTATCGCTGCGTCGCCTCAGTCACCAAACTCCTTCGCTCGTCAAGATTGATAAAACCTTGCTTCAAATATTCTTCGGCAAGCCGAAGTAATTCTTCATATTGCTCTTGAGCAGTCATTCGAATTTCAGGTTTGACCAACAATGAATGCCAAGTCTCAAGCGCTTGCGCTTTCCGATCTTCGTACATGACAACGACTCCCTAAAGGGTGTGTAGCGGTAGAGCCGTTTGATGCATCGATGTTCACCAACGACGACGTATGGCGATCATAAATGGGTTCGCGAATGGGCCAGCCATCCTGAGGTGTCTGAAAATCGATGGATAAATCTATCGACCTACGCAAGAACTACGCGATGAGAGAAATCACATCGTTCGACTAAGCATCATGAATCGACAAAATTTACGTTTGATCACATCGGTTGAACCTAGGCCAATATTCGACGCTCGGATATTAAAACCCACCATAGGTGATCACATGGCAATCGAGGATACGCTTTTGCGCCAGCGCAAAGTGCTCGCCGAATTTGGCGAGCTAGCCTTGGCGTCAGATGACTTAAAGCACATCCTTGATGAAGCATGTCGCTTGGTCGGCGATGCCCTCGAAACCAATATGGCCAAATTAATGCTGCTGTATGAAGACGGCATCACCTTCCTGGTACGAAACGGTGTGGGCTGGGCGCCTGATGTGGTGCGGAAAGTTCGCGTTGAAGCCCTTGAAGGGAGCCCGGAGCGTTATTCATTGGACACGAATAGCCCGGTCATTTCGACAGATATATCAACAGAAACTCGATTCCGCTATCACGATTTTCAAATAGAAAATGGGGTGAAAGCCTTCGTCAACGTTTTAGTCCACGGCGCCGACGGAGAACGTCCTTTCGGGATTTTCGAGGTAGACAGCCAATATCCTCGTCAGTTTACAGACAGCGATATCGACTTTCTTCGCGGGTACAGCAACCTGCTTGGCGCAGTTCTAAAGCGTTCCAAAACTTTGAAAGCCATGCAGTTAACCGAAAAAAAATTGCGTGAAAGCGAAAGGCACTACCGCATCGCAGCTGAGTTGAACCCGCTTTGGCCTTGGTCGGCAGACAAGAACGGTAACCTTACTTCGATCGATCAGCGTTGGTACGAATATACCGGTCTGACACCTGAAGAGACATTAGGGCGTGAATGGGCCATCGCTGTTCACTCTGAAGATCGGGGGTCATTGATTCGACTTTGGGATCAATCACTGGCCACGTTGCACCCTTTTGACTCGCAAATCCGGATACGTAAACACTCGGGAGATCACCGTAGGTTTAGAGTCCGCGCCTTGTGCAGCCTCGACCCGGAAGGACAATGTGAACAATGGTACGGCACGATTGAAGATATCGACGATCGCGTGCAGTTGGAGGGCGCGTTGCGGGACTGGAACGATTTACTCGAAGAGCGAATCGCTCAACGTACACAGCAGCTTGAGGCCGAACAGTACGAACGCGCCATAGCTGAATCCAAGCTTCGGCAAAGTCAAAAGATGGAAGCCGTCGGACAGCTCACTGGCGGAATAGCCCATGACTTCAATAATTTGTTAGCTGGCATCCTCGGTAGCTTGGAACTAATGCAACGGCGCATCGATGCTGGACGCTATGGCGAACTATCCCGCTACAACACCGTGGCTATGACCTCCGCATCTCGAGCGGCGGCTTTAACGCAACGTCTACTGACATTTTCGAGACAGCAATCACTCGAACCTGAGCTTCTCGAACCTCGGAAGGTGGTGGCAGATCTTGAAGAGATTATCCGGCGCTCGGTCGGGCCGAGCATCGCAGTGGAGTGCTCATTCAAGGTAAATGACCGTATCAAGTGTGACCTTAATCAGCTGGAAAATGCCTTGCTTAACCTTGCGATCAATGCACGGGACGCAATGCCCAATGGCGGCACGCTGGATCTTCAGGTCGACCGTTGCGTTATAGATCAAGCGTTGTCATCTGAAAAAATGCTGCCATCCGGTTCGTATGTAACCATTTCTGTCACCGACTCCGGCACCGGAATCAGCCCTGAAATGCTGCCGCGCATTTTCGATCCTTTTTTTACAACCAAGAAGATTGGCGAAGGCACCGGATTAGGCCTGTCGATGATTTATGGCTTCACTCAGCAATCCGGCGGTCAAGTTAGAGTTCATAGCAGCCTAGGTGTAGGCACTACCGTAACCATGTATTTTCCGGTCGATGATTCGCAGCCAGGTGAAATTGAACCCGATTCGAACATTCCCGATGAAGCCGAGCTATCCGGTCACGACGAAACCATTTTGCTTGTGGACGACGAAGCGGCTGTACGTCAAATGGTCGCGGAGCTTTTATCCGAAAGTGGCTACCGGGTCGTTGAAGCAGTGGATAGTGTTTCTGCCATGAAGCAGGCTGAAAAGTTGGAGCACCTGGATTTATTGCTCACCGATATAGGTTTGCCTGGAATGATGAACGGGATCAGCCTAGCGGCCCAATTCAAGCTGAAATACCCACAGCTAAAGGTTCTCTTTGTTACCGGTTTCGCGGGCGGATCTAACTTGGTTTCGGTCGATGCGACTACGCGCGTACTGACCAAACCTTTCAGCCTGAACGAACTTAGCTCGCGAGTGCACTCGCTGACGAGGGTAGACACGTCAGGTAGTGGCAACATTAAAACGGAAATGCCTGATTAATAACGGCTCAGCCCCAAATTATGTCGATAGCGCCATGAGCTGGTGCAATGCCTATAGGCGGGCCTGACGAAACCTCATGGAGATAGTCGCCTCCCTTCGATTATCCCAATATGCTTAGCGCTATCACCTCTCACACACGAACGTTATCCAGCCTAATGCCGACCTTGCCTCAATAGGCTGCCGCGATCGCTGGTAGAGGTTTTGTAGAGCAGCGGCATTACGGTTGCCGCAGCTACCGAACCAGCTTATTCGCAATGGGCTCTACTCGTCTTTTTCCGAGTGCGCATATGTAGAGTCTTCATACCTATCATGTAACGGAGGCAAGGCCATCAAGTACGTTGAATTCTTCACGCCATCAAATCCCCCATTACGCGGGACAGATTCTTGCGCATCCATTTGGGATTCGAGTTGTTCTCGCGCAAGATGCCAATAGAATTTTGCAGCTCCCTCAGGACAAGCATCCTTTTCCCACAGCGCATACGCTCGTTCTCGGATAGCTGATTCGTCAATCATTGTCATGCTCCTCAGACATTAAGGTAATGCTCCACGGCCCTCAATTTGAATTGGATGCTTCTTGCCCTCCGAAACAAATCGAACGTAGAAAGTCCTCCTGCTCCTTGGCCTATCCTTTGCTGTGCTCCGGTGAAGTTGGCCCTTCCTTGATTCCTCGTGGGCCTACAACTCCCCAAACAATCAGACCCAACACCGGAAAGATGATGAGGCCGATGGCCCAGGCTGCTTTCACACCCACGGCTTTGTCACTACGAAACACACTGATCATTGCCCAAAGGTCTACAAGCAAAATGATCACAGCTATGGCAATAGCGAAGTAACTGGTTGCTTCCGACATGATCTGACCCTCCTGCGGCTACTAAAACTTAGGCCTCTGCATCACGTCTGTGTTCAACCAATTTTGATTCGCAGAGTGTGAATAGCTGCAAATTTCATGTTTCACAGAATGATCGGTATCTCGCCGTATCGATCAATGGTCGCAAATTTTATTTCCTCTTGGATTCTGACGCCCATGGCTGACACGCGCGTCCTCCTTGAGGTCGGTTTCCGACAATCGGTTGAGACGCTTTCGTGTGAGATTAGACATCAGCCGCTAGTCGGCTAGTTTTTTCCCCAAGCGCCGCGACAGTCTCATGGCTCAACCGCGACAGAGGTGTGCATGGGAAATCTGACCAACAGCAATGATGTAGCCTGCCATGGCGCCTATCCTTATTGCTGTGACGAACAGGGAGGCACCACTGCTTTCTCCCGTTTGACCCTAAATTCACACAATGAGCAATGGGAGGAATTTGACAATGGATGAGCAAAAAATTCGAGAAGCTGCGTATCGGCTTTGGGAGAAAGAAGGGAAGCCGCAAGGGCAAGATCTGGAGCACTGGTTCACTGCTGAGAAATCAGCTGGCGAAGAGGATTTTGACGGTTCAACCTCTGGCTCAACGCTAGGCAATGAAAATGCGCCGGCTCAAGCTGACTCTACTGCGGAGACTGAAAACCCGGATAACGACGGTCGTTAAAGCTTGAGTTGAAGATGAAGCAACCAATGGCAGATACCCATCGCGCTATCGCCGTGAATTTAGAAGGTGTCCGATTGTGAGGGGACGCTCTGCAGCCGTCGCAGGTTTAACCATTGGCATTCAGCCTCAGCCTCTTCTCGACTCAGAAAGGTAGCCTGCGAGCGCAGCTTTTTCTCGTTGTCGTAAATGTTAAAACCTATCGACGGTGTTTTGCAGTATCCGGGCATTCCTTTACGCGAGGTGCCGGTTTCAGTGGGGATTGCAGGGACTACTACGAATCGCGAAATCATCTTCAAATCCTCACTGAGATACCTTCACCATAGGTCACTTCAGCACCGGCCTCTGTCTGTTTTCGCTAAGACGAGCGAGCTTGCCAGTAACTCCTCTCAGTTCTTTCGTGTAGACAGTCGCACGTGGCCTATGACGCCATGCCGTTAGGATGCTCGATACCCGTTGAGATTTTTCCTGAAGCCTCGGGCGTTCATGCCCAGAAGTACACATTCAAGGAGGATCAGTGCATAGGCATCTGCGTGAACCCCCCACATAACCCATAAAGCATTACTCGCGATGAAGCCCCAAAAGGCGATCATCCGCCGACGTGGTCGTTGCGAACCGACGAACCAAGCCGAGATCACCGTCACCACCATGGCAGGCCATTGCACTAAATCGATGTATTCCAAAGTCATCCCCCGCTCTGCCCTGCACATCAAGGAGCCATTCCAGCACTCACTTGAGTGTTGAGTGCAGGCATTCCAAGCGAAGCGCCGAGGGACGTCAAAAATTCGCCAAAACCGCCGAGACACTTGAAATCCCGGCGCGCGCTGGTGATCACTGGGTTCGTTGGTGTCCAAACGATTCGAGCGCCAATCCTCTCAAGATCAGCGACCAGGTGGACGTCTTCGTGTGCGGGGATATGCTGAAATCCGCCGGCGTTTCGATAGGCTTCGGCACTCAGTCCGAGATTGGCGCTATGGATATGGTGATGATTCTCGATGAACTGGTACAACTCGAGATACTTGGAACGTACCAAGTCACCATGTTCGTTCCAGCTGTCCACTACGACCGTCCCACAGACTGCGTCAGCGCTGAATTCGAGTTGGCGAGCCAGCCAATCATGAGGAACGACAGTATCGGCATCGGTGAACGCAAGCCACTGCGCTCCGGCGGAGAGTAAGTTTTCCGCGCCAGTTGCTCCAGACTTACCCACATTCTGAAAAGAGACATCGAGCTTCGCTACACCATGAGCCGAAACCAATTGACCAGTGTTGTCCGAACAATCGTCCAGGACGACAAGTATCGTGACCAACTGACCATGCAAATCTGGATGCCCGGCAGCCACCAAGACAGATAAAAGGCAGTCGGTGATGTGGTTTTCTTCGTTATGGGCAGGTATCACAACACCGATCATTGGCGTTCTCTCGTTTGCGAAATGTATGGTCTCCAGTTATCGACACTTCGCTTCGAAAGAAGGTTTAAAGAATCTACGACATCACGATTGTGCGGCCTCACTTCAGACCATCCGCATGACAAAGAGCATCCTATCGTCGTCCCCCCCTGAAAACTCTACTCAGGTCTAACCTCAAAGTACCGATCATGTGACTTGAGTCATCAAACAAAATGCTTTGGGCCTGCAGATATCAGAATTCAGCATACACTCAGAACCTGACATCAACGACGTCGGCACGTTTTGCCCGGCTAAGGACTCGATGAGTGAACGTAAATTGGGAAGGTATACAGCCAATTGAGGGAGACATAGTCATCGTCGAGGACGATCCGACCTTGCGCTCGCTCATGGTGGATATCGTCGCTGAGATAGGCGCGAAAGCATTAGCGTTCGATACTGCTGATGACGCACTGACCTACCTGTTGCAAGTGCATGACCAATGCCGATTAGTGATCGCTGATCACGGTGTACCGGGGCAGATTCAAGGTATCGAATTTATTGAAATGGTCAGAGGGAGATGGCCGTACATCGCTGCAATTCTGACGTCCGGGTATTTGATAGACCCCGCAACGGTACCGCCAGAAACCGTCTATTTGCACAAGCCTTGGTCACTGGACGACTTGGTCATCGCGGTGGCGTCTCTTTTGCAGCCTGATTATCCCATTCGTAAGACTTGAGTCTTCGTTACCTGGTGGGCTCTGATGCTGCGAGTCCACCATTTGCCGTCGCGCTCACGCACAGATCTTTTGGCGCGCCGCCATTTCAATTCTGAGTTTGCCTATCAAATTTGAAATCGCGCGACTGGACGTGAGATCGGATGCCAACACGCTGGGGACAAACAGTTCCACACGGCCTGAGGAAGGCTCAATCATCTTGACCAAAAGCGACCCTTTGGGGTTCACAGAGCAGGTGCAGGAGCGAGGTAATAAACCGCTCTCAATGATATGTCGGAGCTCAAGAGCGGAAATCATGACGGTCATCCGAATGAGAAATTTCAATTCATTCTTGTCTATGAAACCCAGTAGTCAAGGAACACGCCGAAGCAAATTCACGACCAATTGTTTTGCCTCCCCTGGCGTCGAACTGACGTAGCTAATACTTCAGTTTTTATACTGCTACGCTTGGCTTTTTCATGGAGGAAAATCGATGCCAAATTCAGACCTGCTCCCTTCGCTGCTGTTAAAGATCAATGAAAACCAGCTTGCCTTGGAGGCCGCCGTCATGGAGCTTACAAATTGGGTCGAGCAGCGTGGATCGGGAGACGTCGCCGAGAACGTGCGCGGTGCACTGGAAACTATCAGTACGAACGAGGAGTTCATCAACATGAGTCTCGCAGTGATCATGGCACCTGACTGATTTATCCATAGGGTCGCTTCTCGGCGAGGCTTACGGCTAAAGCAGTGAAATAGTTTAGAAAAACGCACGCCAAGCTATGGGCATCAAAATACACCGTGGGGCATTGGCGTTGAACTCAAACGTCACATGCTCCGTCTAGCACATAGATGGGGCTAAAGCTGAAGCCTTCATCCCTTGTACGTTTCAAGGAGATTGCCATGGCTACCACTGCCGCGCGTTTGAACTACTTCCACGACACTCTTTTCGGCCCTATAGCGAAAAGCGTTGATTGCGACCTTGTCATCACGCCTATCATCCCCGGCGCTTTTCAGGTACAGGTGCTTTCTCCAGTACCAGATGACCTTCACAAGGCACATTCCTTAACCATAATCCTTTCTCCCAAAGAACATCTGACAGGCACGGTGGCTCAGACGCGCAAGTTAGACAACGGAGATTTGGAGTTCCAAATCGATGTATGAACATCCGTTGGTATAGCTAAATTTAGGAGATCTTTTAATGAGCAAGTCGCAAGCTGTGACAGCTGCCGTGCAAATCCTAATGTTTGCACGCAACGAATGGGTTCCCAATAACCCTCGCTTGCCGGTACTCATTTACCCCAAAGCAATTGCCGTCCAGGACAGCGATTTAGCAGCACTATTCGAGAAAATCTTCAGCACTAATGGCTGGCCGCCACAATGGCGATACGGGGTTTACAACTATCACCACTACCATACCGAAGGTCATGAAGTGCTTGGCATCGCCAGCGGCAAGGCCCGCTTGATGCTTGGCGGCCCAGATGGACATGTCTTGGAGGTCAGTTCAGGCGATGTATTGCTACTGCCTGCTGGCACAGGTCACTGCAATTTAGACTCCAGCGAAGACTTTCTGGTCGTCGGTGCTTATCCGCCGGGTCAGCATGCCGATATTTGCCGCGAGGCGCCAACGAAGGTTCAACTGACAAGCATCGACACGCTGCCGTTTCCCGACCACGATCCGGTGCAAGGTTTGCAGGGCGCCATACAACAGTATTGGGTTGGCCAGCATTGAAAGGCTACGGTTAATCACGAGCGGCGCGAACCTTTCCGCTGAAGACTCTGAAGCCGTAGGTGTTGTAGATGAGCGTCACCGGGATCAGCACAGCGAAACCGACCAACATGAAAATCTGACTGTTGGGACTTGAGGCGGCCACTTGCAAGGTTAGGTTAGGTGGAACAATCAACGGAAAGAGCGCTGCGATCATCAAGGCGAACGCCAAAACGAAGATCCCCAGTGCGGCGAATAGCGGCAGATAGTGCCGGCGGCTTCGAAAGCCCAAGGTGAAGCTGATCAGCAGTGCCGTGATCAATATTGCAACTGGCAGCCAGACAAGTCGATTGGAAAGCCGATGCGCATATCGAGCGTCCAGCGTCGCTGTCCAGACCACTAACACGGCCAAAAGCACCAGGGTCACGATAGCCAGCACTTTCGCCTCTCGCCCTGATCGACGTTGCAGATCGTCTACCGTGCGCCAATACAGCCAGCAGGCACCCAACCACATATAGCCCACTACGAGCACCGCGCCACAATACAGCGGAAACAGGCCCGACCACTCCCAGCCGTCCCCGCTGTACTGACCGCCCTGATTAGGCACGCCTTGTACAAGCGTGCCCAACACAATCCCCTGAGTTGCCCCGGCTAGCAGCGAACCGACCAGCTGCAAGCCATCGACCATGCGCTTGATACTATCGCTGGGCGAGTAGTCTCGAAACTCCAGCGCTAACGCGCGAAGAATCAACGCCAAAAACATCGCGATAAACGGCAGATACAGCGCTGGCAGCAGGATGGCGTAAGCCAGCGGAAACAACGCCAGCAAACCACCACCTCCCAGCACGAGCCAGGTTTCATTGGCATCCCATATCGGCAAGATGGTCACCGCCATGGCACGACGATGCTGACGACAACGGGTAAGGCCCATCAGTACGCCGACGCCAAGATCAGTGCCATCCAATAGCACATAGTTCAGCACCGAAAACCCCAAGGCTGCGGCAGACAGCAGTGTTATCCAGTCATTGTCCATCATGGATTCATGCCCTCAGGGTTCACCCGTCTCGTCGGCCAACGTCGGTTGCGGCCCCGGCTCGCCCTCGTGAGGCGGCTCACGCAATAATCGCAGCAGCACCCAGAGACCCACGCCGAAGATCACCAGGTAAAACGCCAGGATTGTCCATGTCGCCCCCACCACCTGCTGTCGAGACACCGAAGACAGGCTGTCAGCCGTGCGCAGCAATCCATAGACGGTGAAGGGTTGGCGTCCGACCTCGGTCACTACCCAGCCACTCAACATTGCCAGAAATCCAGCCGGGGCCATCCACACACTGCCTCGCAGCATCCAGCGCGCGGTGTACAAGCGCTGACGCCAGCGCAACACCACGCTGATCAGGCCCTGCCCCAGCATCAACACGCCCAGGCCGACCATCAAACGAAAAGCGAAGAACACCGCGGGCACAGGCGGTATGTCCTGCGGCGGGAATTCGTCCAGGGCGGCGATGGTGCCGCTCAGGTCATGCCGCAAGTACAGCGACGCGACGCGCGGAATCGCCACTTCCCAGTGGTTGCGCCGCTCAGTCATGTCTGGAAGGGCGAACAAGCGTAACGGCTCGCCTGCACCTTCCGCCGGTCGCGTCCAGGAGCCTTCGATGGCGGCGACCTTTTGTGGCTGTACTTCAAGGCTGTGCTCACCATGCAGATCGCCCACCACGATTTGCACAGGTATGAGCAACACAATCACCCACAGCGCCATGGAGTAGGCAAGCCGGGCTCGCGGGTTCTCGGGCTCACGCAACAGCTGCCAGGCGCTGATACCGGCCACCAGCGTGGCGCTGCCGATCAACGTGGCCAACGTCATATGCACAAACCTGTATGGGAATGAGGGATTAAAAATGATCGCCCACCAATCCTCGGCAATGAAGCGACCGTCGGCGCCAATGGCGTAACCGGCCGGTGTCTGCATCCATGAATTAGCCGACAAAATCCAGAAGGCGCTGATCAGTGATCCGAGCGCTACCGCACAGGTAGCAAAAAAATGCAGGCGCGGGCCGACTTTTTTCAGTCCGAAGAACATGATGCCGAGGAAGCCAGCTTCCAGAAAAAATGCCGCCAGCACTTCGTAGAACATCAACGGGCCGAGAATGTCCCCTGCCTGAGCCGAAAGCCGCGACCAATTCAGCCCGAACTGGTACTCCAGAATCAGCCCCGAGGCTGTGCCTATTGCGACATTAAGGGCAAACACTTTTAGCCAGTAACGGTAGACGTCCAGGTAGATCCTTCGCCCGTGCCATAGCCACAACGCTTCGAGCACCACCAGAAAGTTGGCCAAACCGATGGTGAAGGCCGCCAACACGATATGAAAACTGATGGTGATCGCGAACTGGGCACGCGCCGCTATTAGCGCAGAATCAACCGCGTCCATGCTGTACACGCACCGCTAGCCAATGAGCGTAAGAACCAGCTATTAGCAGCAGCGAGCGATGGCCAGGAAGATAGCCGAAGGTGCTGGCGGGAAGAGGCATGGCACATGTCCGATGCAGTATTTGTCAGTTGACTCTTTTGAGTGTCAATGATTCCGAAAGTCAAAGAGTCAAAATCTTTTTCTCTGGTCAGGCAGAATCATGCGAGAGGCATCGGCCGAAATAGTCGACTTATTTTAATCCTTTCCTCACGATAGGCGTTTAAGTTTTTAGATTATGCAAAAGTTCGATCGAAAACTTCTTTTTTGTATAGCTGATCTCGAGCTGATAGCTCCGAATAAAAATCGCGATTGCTGGCGGGCAGGCACAGCCAAAACAGGTCATTCACTTAATCCACTCAACGACCAGTCACTCTGCATCAAGTTATATGGGTGTTTGGTAGAAATATAGTCCAGATAGGGTGCTGGCACTAAACCGGCAGATACCTACTAACCGCGTGATGCAAAAGGTCGAGTGTCCATGGCTTACGCAGAAACATTGCGTGGGAAGGCAACAGCCCGTCAGGTACCGATCTATTACCAGACGTGACGATGACAGGCAAGCAAGGCCAACGTGACCAAATCACCTGCGCCAACTCCAGCCCATCCATTCTGCCCGGCATGCAGATGTCGGTCACTACCAGCGCTATAGAAGGCGAGCTTTCGAGCATAGGGAGAGCGTCATCTGCAGAGGCACAATCCATTACGCTGACACCTAGCAGAGAAATCGCATCGACCGTCAGTGTGCGTAATATTTCGTCATCTTCTACGATCAGCACTGTTTGAGACATGATAAAGATCCCGAAACCTTCTCCATTAGTGTTTCAGCAGATAGTTTGCGTTTCAGGCGCCTGACAAGCGGTACTGGGTGAAGGATATTGCCGATTCTCGCCTTTCCGCTAGTCTGACTCTATCGGCCAAATGTACGTGGCTGATAATGTCGTTACAAACAGGAGGCTAGACAGGGTCATCATGCGACTTTCAGATTTCATCCTCGAAAACCTCGAGCCTATCTTGCAAGCGTGGGAAGAATTCGCCAGGTCGGTTAATACTCCGATGCCGACGATGGACGCCAAAGGCCTGAGAAATCACGCCGAGTTTATTTTGAAGGTTGTTGCCCTCGATTTGTGTAACTCTCAAACCGAGCAGCAACAGATCGAAAAGTCTCATGGGTTAGCACCTTTAGCCAAAGGCGAATCGGCGGCTCAAAGCCACGCCCTGACGCGCCTAGTGGCTGGTTTCACGCTAGACCAACTGGTTTCTGAATATCGCGCGCTCAGGTCGAGCGTGCTCAGACTTTGGCTGGCCCAAGGATACGCAGCAGACGAACATCAAATTGTGGACATAATTCGATTCAACGAGGCGATAGATCAAGCGCTTGTCGAATCGATTTCAGCCTATGGGCAAGCGGTCGAGACCACACGAAAAACAGTCTTAGGCGTGTTGGGTCACGACCTTCGCTCTCCCTTGGGCGCCGTGGCTCTGGGCACCGATTTGTTAAAGCAGACGGAAGAACTGGGTAGCCGTGGAAAAAGAATAATCTCGCAGATTTCAACCAGTGTTCAAAGCGCCAACCAGATGGTGAACGACCTACTCGACCTGGCACGCTGCAACCTTGGTACCGGCATTCCGGTGCGACCGGAAATCACTGACCTCACGTCTGTTTGTCAATCAGTCGTGGATGAGTTGACTGTTGCCCACCCCAACGCGCAAATCGTGTTCACCGAGACAGGTGCCGTTACCGGCCAATTCGACCCACCACGCATGGCACAAGTTTTCTCGAATCTCATTGGAAACGCCGCGAGACACGGCAACTTACAGCGTCCGATTAATGTCACGCTGAACGGAGATGGCACCACGGCATGCTTTTGCGTGCAAAATCATGGAGAGCCAATTCCTCCCAGCGCATTGCCCTCTCTCTTCGATCCCGAAGGACGTTATTCCAGGTACTCCGAAGGAAAACAAGAAGCATCTTCTGGTCTGGGGCTGGGACTGTTTATCGCCGCTCAGATTGTAGAGGGCCATGGTGGAACGATAGAGGTGGAGTCGACGTTGGAGAAAGGAACGATTTTCCGCGTGGTTTTACCCATTAGCCACTAAGCTTGTGGTGGAACTTCACCAAGCCTTGAGAAGCGTGACACTTAGGCATCCAGCAATGCAGCGGACTCACGTTACGACGGAAGGATTGAGAGCCATTTCCACAATGAATTTCGTGCCGGTCTCTAATCCGATGACAGTTCAATGCTGCCGTTAAGTGCGTTTACTATCTGATCAACGATAAATGGCTGAGGCTTAACAAAGCTTTGCATATCGTCACCTTACCTCTATCACCTACAGCGCTTTTCTCTCAAAGGCGCTGTTCGCCGCCCCCTCCCGCCTGGCCGAAAAATTGAACGCTGAGCCGCGAATGATCTCGGAAAGATAAGCACCCAATTTATGGGATATGAGGATGAGAACATGAACGCGCGCCCACTCGCCTCTGGAAGACAGCCTTCTACAACAGATGAATCGCACGAAATACCGACACTCGAAGAAATGTCCGACGCAGGATTAACTGATGGCGAGCGAGTGAGTCGAGAGGAGTCTCCTGGAGATGGAGCGCGGGTAAAGCCCGGCCCGGCTGACCTGGAACGAGATCCAAAACTATCGTTAAGAACATGCTGATTTAGCGGAATTGCTGATTTCCGGGGATGGGCATCCAAAGTTGTCATGGAATGACATTGTACAACTGGAGCAATAATGCGACCGCAAACCTCGTTTATATTTGACTTGGACGGTACGTTGACTGATAGCGTCTATCAGAACGTATCAGCCTGGAAAGAGGCACTCGACTCGGAAAATATTCCACTCGCCATGTGGCGAATCCACAGGAAGATTGGCATGAGCGGCGGGCTGATGCTTAAAACTCTATCGCGCGAAACAGGGTTGAATATCAGTGCTGATCAGGCCCAAAGGCTCAGCGAGAAGCATGCCTTGGCCTACCAGGCATTACAGAGTCAGATCATCCCGCTGCCTGGGGCTGTTGAACTCTTAACGACGCTGGCCAGCGAGCAGATGCAGTGGTGTATTGCGACCAGCGGAGGGATGGATACCGCGAAAATCAATCTCAAGGCCCTAGGCCTGGACGCCAAGGACATCAATCTCATTACCCGCGATGATGTGAAATATGGCAAACCCGACCCAGATCTATTTTTGGCAGCAGCGCATACGATGGGTGTCCCCATTGAGGGATGTCTGGTCATTGGTGACGCGATCTGGGACATGCTTGCCGCGAGACGTTGTAAGGCGACGGGGATCGGATTGCTTTCAGGGGGTTATGACACTGGGGAGCTTGAGCGGGCAGGTGCGCTTCGAGTCTACGATGATCCGCTGAGCTTGCTGCATCATTTGGATGAGGTCGCCACACGTCCATAGTTTTCTTATGACCAAGCATCATCAATCGCTTCAAGGATTACGACTCGATCCTGCAGACGAACCGGCATTTCCAGGCCGCGTCGCCTGCTCCACCGAAGACCTGACATTGGCCCCTAATTGATGGTGCTCGTCTGAAATTGAACGAAGTGCGATACAACACGCAGATAGCTGCCCCGACACGTGAGGTCAGAGATCGTCCCGCTTTATTCCATGGTAAGACAGCTGGGCAACTGCAAAAAAATTGGTCGTAATCACCGGTGCAAGCGGCATAGCCCGTGCGGCTGCTCATTCATTTGCCAGTCAGGGCGCCCGCTTGGTACTGGTACACGTGACGAAGCGGCGCTCGCTGAAATTGTCGAAAGATGTGCTGAACGCAGTACCTCGGCCCTAGCGGTTCGCACCGTGACCCGCCCGAGTCCGAAAGGATCTAATGCCCGGATGGCACGGGTGTACACTCAACTGTAAGCCCCTAGCCAATGAATTAGGTTAAGCCCTATCGAGCGCGTACTTTTGCGACGCTTTTTAACTATCCTCCAGACAAAAGTCATTTGGCTGGCTCTCGTCGAGACGAGCCACCATGCTATCTACTTTAGAAATCCGACATTTGGTGGAGCAGAGTTTTCTGCCCACTCGTTGTGAATGCACTATCGATCCAGGAGCGGCTATGACGGTTCGATTGTTTCACAGCTCTTCGAATCAAGAAGTTCTTGTCGTTACCGGTATCTCAATAGCCCAACTTAGTAACGGACATGCCATTGCTGGTCTCGTTGAAGGGCTACGGCAAGACCTTGAACTCGTATCTTATGCTCCTGGCTATACCGTAGATAATCCAACTTCGAAGTTTCAACATCGGTGACCTCTCTGGTATCGATTGAAACCGGCTTCGCAGCACCCCATCGACGTGGTGATGTTCACAGCTAACACGCGACGCACTGTTAAAATACTAATAACCAAAAGAGCCCTTTACGAGCCCTTTTGTACTCAAATCAAAACTCACGATGTCAGCCAAAACCCGACCGCTCCGACTCAAAAAATTACTTCATTTTATAAGTCGCGCTTCCTTGGACGGCTTGGCAGAAACTCATGAATACTCGACGTATAAACCGAATCCAGCGCAACTAGCCAGTCTAACTCGCTCCGACGTGGCCAAAATTTGATCTCACTTCTCCCGCTGGAGCCTCATACCTATGCAATACTTCCATTGGCTGCGCTTGAATTTCTGTTCTGAAATCTCGCCACCAGGCCAGACAAGGCACTGAAATCGCAGATTCATCAAAGCGGCGTGCCGCTAGCAGCGGAGTTTCAAATGAGCATCAGGTCGAGTGATGAGGACGAAACAGTTATAGGGACGTCCTATCTGCCTTCCCAGCAAGGGGAGGATTGCCCCCTGATCCCTCTCGACATGGGACTGCGTGACGTGCTTGAGGCCCTGCCTGAGGCCATATACACAACTGACGCCAATGGATTAATCACTTTTTACAATAAAGCGGCGGCAGCTCTGTGGGGAGTGAAGCCAAAGATTGGAGAGAGTGAGTTTTGCGGATCTTGGAAGCTCTATTGGCCCGACGGCACTCCATTGCCTCACGATCAATGCCCAATGGCCATAGCGTTGAAGGATAGGCGCCCAGTCAGAGGTCTGGAGGCCATCGCTGAGCGGCCTGATGGCACACGTGTTCGTTTTCTTGCGTACCCCTCACCGATCTTCGATGCAGCTGGGGCTCTCATCGGTGCTGTAAATATGCTGGTTGATCTGACCGATCAGACCGCCGCCGATGACGCTGCGCTCAGACATGATGCAATTGTCGAGTCCTCCGATGACGCAATCGTCGCCAAGGATCTGAACGGTACAATTATCACCTGGAATCCTGGAGCCCAACGGCTCTTCGGCTATACGCCGGAGGAAGCCATCGGAAAACCCATTGCGATGCTTATCCCCCTGGATCGACAAAATGAAGAACCAGGAATTTTGAAGCGCATACGCCAAGGTGAGCGCATCGAACATTATGAGACCATTCGGCGGCGCAAAGACGGCAGCCTTGTTGAAATATCTCTAGCCGTTTCACCTGTCAGAAATCGGGAAGGCCGAATTATCGGGGCGGCAAAAATCGCGCGCGATATCACCGAGCGTCGCCAAGCAGAAGCTCAAAGAAGCTTGCTGATCAGGGAGATGGATCACCGGATGAAAAACCTGTTCACTCTTGCCAACAGCGTTATTTCATTGAGTGCCCGCTCGGTCACAACAGCCAGTGAACTCGCTACCGCCGTCTCTGCAAGGCTGACCGCGTTGGCGAAAGCCCACGCTCTCACTATACCGAATGGTTTCAGTAGCGAGCAGGCTACGACATTGCACACCCTCATCCAAACTATCTTCGCGCCTTATGTCACCGACGGTGACAACAGCCAGCCACGCGCGGTCGTAACAGGCCCAGACATTACGATTGCCGGAAATGCAGTGACGAGCTTCGCTCTTCTGTTGCATGAGTTTGCAACCAACGCGGCGAAATATGGGGCTCTCTCTCTACCAGAGGGGTTTGTAGATATTTCCTGCAGCGAGGATGCGGGGGTGTTTACACTAGCTTGGTGCGAGAGAAACGGCCCAATAATTGAGCGCGAACCTGACAGCGCTGGTTTCGGTACTTTACTTGCTAAATCGACAGTACGCGGGCAGCTTCGCGGCGAGCTTACTCGTGAGTGGAAATCCGAAGGACTAGCAATCCGCCTAGTGTTTGGGAGGAGCAGCGTACACCCTCAGTAGGGTTGCCTGCCCTGGCTTGTTCAAAAAAAGTCCCCATCTCAGAGGCGAATTGACCAGACTGAATGTTTTAAATTGCCACTGATTAATTAGGGACGCTTTACGGCCTTCTGCCCGTATTCTCTTTCCCGTAATGAAAAACTTTATGGGCCAATGGCTGCAGCTATTTCGCGTCATCGTGGCGGAAAAATTTCAGATCAAGCACCAACGCGCGTAACGGCTTTAGGCGTTTTTCGGCAAGATCAGCCTGTCGACCAAATTCGGCGGCGTCGCAAAGCGCGCCTACAGACTGCGCCTGTTTGGCCATTTGACGAAGCAGGAAAATTCTTTCTTCCACCGTCCTTAACGTGTCCTACAGTCCTGAATCTATCGCGGCGTTAACCTCGCATATGAGGGACTTGATCGAACAAGCATGGCCGGTGTGGCCGCGAAACCTGACGATGGAGCCTTCCTCGATTTGCACTAGCACGCCGTGACAATCCGGACAGGTGAATTTGGACACCTTTCCCAACCCCCTCCAATGCGTGTGCAAAGCGCTTTGGAGAGTTCACTGGCGAGTAAATCCGCAGTGCCTACAACATCGGTTTTCACATGTTCGATTGCACTATCAGGCATTGAGCTCAACATCGCTTCGGCAAGATCTTGAACATAAGCCAGACCGCCTCGATCTTTTACCGCCCACAATCCAGCTGTGCCGTCGTCCAGTGCGCCCGATAAATTAACGCCGATCACGCGAAACCCATAATGGACTGCTGCTGAGCGAAACAGCACGTCCACTGCTGGTCACATACGGCACTCCTTGGGCACACGTTCATGGGCTGGGATATGCAGCATTACCAGAAACGCTGACGGCAAGTCACTGGGCAAGCGAATAAGCAGAGTGATCAGGGCCTATACGCCGCCTGCAGACGCTCCAATGACGATGTTGCGCTAATTGGCATCCAATTCGTTTGTCACGCTACTCTCCACCCACCACCATCGATTCGTTAGAAGCTAGCTAATAGGCCGTCCATTTGAAATTCCCAAGCGGTTCAGCGGCTGTGGCTTTGATTAGGGTTCAAAAATGCCACTCCTGCGATCATTCAGACTGTTCGGAAAAACAAGTTGTAGTGGTTATCTGCAATCCGAAGGTTGGCCAGTCATGCAAAATACCCGATACGGGCCAATCATTAAAAGTTACAAGATTTTGTTTTTTAACAGTATTTCTACTCAAGCTTATTGGCACAGTCGATGCACAACATCATAGATGCGTAGCGTTGACATATTGATCGACGCGCGTTTTACCGTGATTACTGAAGGAATCCGAGATGAACGCCATTGACCTCTTAAAAGCAGACCACGAGCGCGTGAAAGCCATTCTGACCCAGCTCAGCGAATCGACCGAGCGCGGCGTCAAAAAGCGTACTGAGTTACTTGCTAAATTAGAGATGGAGATCTCAATCCATACAAAACTCGAGGAGGAAATCCTCTACCCAGCATTCAAAGAAGCTGGAGGCAAGGAACAGGACATAATGTATTACGAAGCCAAGGAAGAGCACCGTACTGTGGACTCCCTCGTATTGCCGGATCTGAAAGCAACAGATCCGGGCACTCCGGAATTTTCTGGCCGGGTAAAGGTGGTCAAGGAGCTTTTAGAGCATCACATTGAGGAAGAAGAAACAGCGATGTTTCCTCAAGCGAACAAGCTGCTCGGCAAGGCAAAGCTGAACGAATTGGGTCAGCAAATGGAAGAAATGAAAACGCAGTATAAAAAATCGCTCTCAGACCCCAGCCTCGCGGCTTGATTGACATCTAGGGCCCGGCTTAAAGCTGGGCCTTTTTTTGTCAAAAAAAGCCCGCATTTTATGCGGGCAATGAAGGTTACTCACGCGAGCAATCCAGCTCGTACATATTTGGAGGCTCACTCTCTACAAAACGTTTAAAGAAAGTCTCTGACAACAGACCAACGGCATCCGCATAGCGACCGCTAGTCACGTCTTACTCTCTAACTCTGAACTTCCCTTCAGGATTGCTTCTCTTCCGATTACCACCAACTAATAAGAGGGGCAGGACGTCATGAGAGCACTCACCTACCACGGCGCGCACAGCGTCAAAGTCGATACTGTTCCCGATCCAACCATTGTGGATAGCGATGACATCATCCTTCGGGTGACGGCTACTGCGATTTGTGGTTCCGACCTCCATCTCTATCGCGGGAAAATTCCTACCGTTGAGCATGGAGACATTTTCGGTCATGAGTTTATGGGAATCGTTGAAGAAGCTGGCTCGGCAGTCACTGCCGTTCAACCAGGTGACCGTGTAGTGATTCCTTTCGTTATCGCCTGCGGGAGCTGCTTCTTTTGCCAAATGGATTTGTTCGCCGCGTGTGAAACGACCAACACCGGTCGTGGAGCGATTCTGAATAAAAAGGCCATCCCATCCGGTGCCGCTCTCTTTGGCTTCAGCCATATGTATGGTGGCGTGCCTGGCGGACAAGCAGAATACGTGCGTGTCCCCAAGGCCAACACCGGGCCTTTCAAAGTGCCAGGGACACTTTCGGACGAGAAGGTTTTGTTCCTCTCGGACATTTTGCCTACCGCATTTCAAGCGGTGACCAACGCCGGGATTGGAATCGGTTCAAGCATCGCCATCTATGGTGCAGGCCCAGTCGGCTTGTTGAGTGCAGCCTGCGCCAGGATGCTCGGTGCCGAGCAAATTTTCATGGTCGATCACCACCCCTACCGTCTGGCTTACGCACAGAAAACCTATGGCGTGATACCGATCAACTTCGATGAAGATGACGATCCGGCAGACACGATCATCCGACAAACCAAAGGCATGCGGGGTGTGGACGGCGTGGTGGATGCGGTTGGTTTTGAGGCCAAAGGCAGCACCACAGAGACAGTGCTCGCGACGCTCAAGCTCGAAGGCAGCAGCGGTAAAGCATTACGTCAATGTATTGCAGCAGTAAGACGTGGTGGGGTCGTCAGTGTGCCCGGTGTGTATTCAGGGTTCATCCATGGCTTCCTGTTTGGCGACGCTTTCGATAAGGGCCTGACGTTCAAGATGGGGCAGACTCATGTGCAACGCTACCTCCCCGAACTCCTTGGACATATCGAAACCGACCGCCTGTCACCCGAGGTCATCATCAGTCATCGAATGTCGCTGGAACAGGCAGCAGAGGGCTACAGGATTTTTGACAAGAAGGAAGAGGATTGCAGGAAGGTCATCCTGACTCCGGGTGACGATCACGTTGTGTTACCAGTGAACGACCCCAGCGCTGGAGTTCTGGCTACGTAGTTTAAGTACCGGCTAGCAATAGTCGAGATGACTCATTCTCGAGAGCCGTAAGTTCAAACATCTTGCGGCTCGATTTATGAGCAATCCTCAGCTCTTGGCGTACCGATCTAAAACTCTGAACCAAGCAGACTGGACGAGACTGAACTGCTCACAGTATTTCCATGGAGAGAGAAGCGTGGGTGCTATCGAATGGTTTGCCAAAGCATCCTTTCCGCATAGCCGCCGCTGCCCCATAATTCACCCAATCAGATCCACACGACTTGTTCGAATCAGAAGCTCTTGCTGCTGGAAGCGTTGCTCAATTTCTCGCTTATAAGTTTGCCACCATAGCTGATCGACCGATTCCGACATAACCTCATAAATAACGATTTCATCCTCCGCTCTCTCGTTCTCTTCCAGCTGCCATACCCCTTTTGCGGGGCTGCGTACGAAAGCAGTCACACCGCCAAACCGCTCGATAAGCTCCTCACGAACACGAGCGAAACGCTCTACCGGCTGCTTCGTGCCATCGTTGAGGGTAAGTGGCAGAAAGATTTCGACGAGGTACATGGCGGACACCACCTTCGAACTTTTACGCGGCAGAGAACTAAGGCTCTCGAGGTATCACCGAGATCTTGCCGTTTCGCTCAATGATCGCGAACTTGATTTGATCAAGGGTTTCGATCCCTTGGCTCGAACGTGCGGCCTCCATCACATCGGCCTCAACCAGTCGTGCGTGACGCAAACGCTTATGTAGGATCTCACCGTTTTCGACGATGATCGTCGGCCCCCCATCGATCAATCGTGATACCCAACTTGAGCGCTGCTTGAGCAGGGACAGTCCGACATCGATGGCAATGAGCGTGGCGATCACCAACATCGAATTGGTCAGGGAAAAGTCATCGCCCAACAATGCCTGCTGCGTTGCTTCGCCAATGATCATCAACAGCACAAAATCAAACGTCGTCAATTCGGCCAGGGAACGGCGGCCAGCAATCTTGAACAGCACCATGAGGGCCAGATACATCGCAGCTGCGCGCAATACCGAATCCATAGGTCACCTACGGGAAAATGAATTGATCCATGCTCACAGATGATGCCCCTGGGGATGTAACAAGGGTACTGAACAGTCCCAGTCCATCACCGCGCAACGTCAGGTAAAGACTCGCCCGGCCTTGAGTATCGGTTTGCAACCATAGCTTCATGCCTTGTCCGGCACTGCTGGCACGAATGGGTTCCGGTTGTAGAGATTCAATACTGAAGCCGTCGAGTAACTCCCCGGAAAGCTCTTTCAACCGTCGCATCTGGCGCGCCGATCAGACTAATCACCATCGGGTTGGAGGATCCGTTACGGTGGAACACTTCGTATTGCACCCTGACCGTTCCATCGCTGCTGTGAACATCTCGGGTGCTCAACGGCCCGCGCGAAAACAGCCCAAGCAGTGCCAGCAAAACCACCAGCGCCAAGGCATACCAGCCCCAACGCTCGAATCGCCAGACCTTGACCTGGTACGCCATGTCTTCACTTACGGGATACTCACGGCTTTGGTAATCGGTATGGCGCGTGTCATCATTCATGGTGTCTTCCTACTCTTGCTCACTGGCCAATGCGCGCCGATGGAAGTGCGGTATTAGCTTCAATGCGTGCTCGGCAGCCAGTTGCTGAACTTGGCAGCGAGATCCGAAAAATCGTTGCTCTAGGCTGAACAAGCTTCGGTAACGTCCAAACTGAAACGCCCAGGCGAAGCAAATGGTTCCAGCTGGAATACCGTCGACATCTTCCGGGCCGAGGATCCCGGTAGTCGCCACGGCGACATTGGCCGTGCTGTCATGCAATGCACCTAAAGCCATCTCTCTAGCGACTTCACAACTCGTCAGGTTGAAGGTTGCGATAGTGGAGGGACTCACCCTCAACAAACGCTGTTTGGCTTCAGGGGAGTAGACCACGTAGCCACTTTCAATCAGTGCTCCGCTTCCTTCTATCTCCGACAGCAACGTGACAATTTTCCCCGCCGTGCAGGACTCTGCCGTTGTCAGCAGCAAGGATTGCTCGCGCAGGTAGTGCACTGTTTCGCTGGCGATAGACATGACCGTTTTCCGCCGGGGTATTTTCAATGGACTCCTGCCCGACGGGTTCATTCCCAAGAATTCATCGGCCTTTGAGACCTTCGGCTTCAGCTGAGATGGGCGGCAATTTTCAGCGGACAAAAGGAAATTGTAAGAAAGAATTTCAGAGAATCAGTGTGGTCTATGCTTCACCATCGCCGAGGTTAGCAATCATGAAATTCGCAAAATTCTCCCAAGCACTCTCCAACTGGGCTGGGAGTTCTAAGACCTTCCTTACAGCTGTGGTCTTGATCGTCGTATGGGGTATGACTGGGCCCTATTTCCACTACAACGACACGTGGCAACTGATCATCAACACCTCGACAACGATCATCACGTTCTTGATGGTTTTCCTCATCCAGAACACCCAAAATCGGGACAACGACATCTTGCATTTGAAAATCGATGAGCTAATTCGAGCGACCAAAGAAGCGCAAAATGCCACCTTATGCTTGGATAAAATGGGTACAAGAGAACTGAGAAAACTGCGTGAGCAGTACAGTTCTTTGGGGGAGACGGGCGAGAACAATTTCAATACAGCCGAGGAGGATCCAGCAAAAAGTCGTTTCCCCCTATCCTCCAAACCACCTGAATCGGATCAAGATGGCTTACCTGGATGATGAGGCCTCGCCCGCTGAATCGACGCACTCGAATATGAAGGTTAACCCTTCGATTTTCGTGGGTCAGCGGCGCGAGGAAACGTCCTTTCTTCCTGAATAGTCCCGTCCTCCTTATGAATCTTGAGCGAGGCTGTTTTACCCTGAAGGAAATCGCTTGCAATTGCAGTTATTTCTGCCTTGGTAGGCGCCGTCTTCGAGGCCCTTTGTGCCCCTTCCTTTACCAGCGTCCAGTTCTTGTCGGCCTTGGTGATGTGGTAGTTTTCCATTAGTTTCTCCTAGCGCCATTGAGCGCGTTTTTCGATATGTGATCGGTTGACCACCGTCCTCCTAATGAGTTTAAAAAGGATGAAGTACTCCGATGTCATAGCCTGCTCATCTCATCCGTCACTACTGAGCACAGTCGGCTTGGGAATTGGCTTGAGCACTCAGGTAGGATTCCGAGGGGGAGTGCTCATGTCATCGCTGCTTACATCATCGCTCTCTCTCTCAATAACCAGCAGACGACTCCGAGCACCAGCGTTGCGAAGCAAAGCGCTGCAATAGTAAGCGCTGGGGTGGTCGCAGAATCGAGAATGACGAACTTCCGACTGAGCGCTAGCAACGAAATCAACAGTTCCGAACCTGAATGATGCTGTCACGCCTTAAAGCCGGGCGAACTATTGAATGCTTGAACTCTAAAGCAATGAGCACAGTGAACATTGAGCCGTAAAGGGCCTGAAAAACATTGTGGTCTAAAGGATCTAGCGCACCATCGATCAATAGCGGCTACAAACACCCTCCGGCAGAGTTGTAGCAGCGCCATTATGATTACAGATGCAATGATGATGCTTAGCGCAAGAACGACAACCTGTTCGAAGCGCTCGTATACACTCATCAGTGCCCATTGAAGCCTGAAATTTTTAAGCGTCGAATTACTCTCACGCTTTTCAGAATGAAGCTTTGACACGACTTCTCTCCACATCCGATACGACTTCGAGTACCACACTGAGGCGTTCAAAAAAGCAGTCTCGTGTCGAACCGCGAGCCGATCCAACATCGATCCTTGTAGGTGAATTCACGAGTGCTCATGCAAACGCTCATCGGCAGTGTCCCTCGGTGGGGCACTGCATTCGGCAGGTCACCCCTACTCTCGGACTGATCTCAAATATAGGTTTCACCAAATCAAATTCAAGGGCCTATATCTGGTCGTTTGAATGAGTAAATCAGAAGTGTGTCATTAGCAATTGGGGAGTGGCGCAAGGTGCCGCCCAGCGCTTTAACACAGCCTTACGCTGACGCATGGAGGCGGCACCTGGGAGCGCTAGCGCTACTTTGAAACTTCACTAACTTCAGGGTCTGATACTGGTGCGGAGGCACCGGGTGAGAGCCATGTTGCAAAGCCCCACACCAAGGTCACCCAGACAGCGCCTAAAACCAGCAAGAATGCGATGAATGATTTGATATTCATGGGATTTTACCTACCGAGTAGGTCGGGAGAAAATTGGTGGTCTAACTAAGATTTCAGAGCATGATCTTAGTTCGCTACTGCAGGCTCATCGGGCAAGAGAATGACATCGCGCAGATGCCAGTCCTCGCTGCATTTTTCATTCGCCAAGCTCTTGAGACAGTCGGTCAGCCTGCTGCAAAAAAAAGAGAACCTCCGGGCGCTGACCTTGGTCGAGTAGTTGAGTAGGCATTGGTGCCTCAACTGTCGGTCAGGGGCAGTGAAGAGCGTGCGGAGTAGAAAATGAACTATGTCACAAACGATTTGCCTGAGGCCATTCGGCGCGAGACTGAGAGGATCCTCCGCGACATCGAAAACGCCGGCTCGATGATCGTTGCTGTCAAAAGCGGGGCGAGGGCGAACGGCTTCGTGCTAGGGGTAATGTGCTCGGGAGGTCTTCCTTTGGAGCAATGCGATTTGCTATCCGCGCATTTCGACAAAGTGACTGAGATGAAGTTGAGGCAACTCGCTCTGGGCATTTAAAATTGTGTGAAAGCAATCTCTACGAAAATTACTAGGGAACGAGATGAAGCTACTCATTTTCCTTGTGGCTTTTGCTTCGTTGGCAGGCTGCACACCGTCAGCATTACACTCTCCAGAAGAGGCCGACACAGTTCCAACGTCGCGGCTCTACGGGTTCACTAAAAAATCTGATGCCCATCTAGTTGTGGTGCGTGATTCATCCCTCTCAGGTGAGAGCTGCACGATCCGACTTTTGATTGACGGAGAGCCCGCCGCAGATCTAAATCGTGGAGAGATTGCGCACTTCGGAGTCACGATCGGGACACACAGACTTTTAACGCTACCACTGGAGGGTTGCCCTAGCACTCAGATGCAGGAGGTCAAGATAACTGTTAAAGCGGGCGACGCATTGATCAGGCGTATCGACGGGACAGGCATCGATTCGATTGCGCTTTGAAATCCAGCGAGAACCGTCTTTGGAGATTCTTTAATCGAGCATTCGGCCTCATTGCTAAGGATTAGGGCTCGATATCAGTGTCGAGGAAGATGCTTAATCAAGATTCTCAGATTGCGTGCGGCGAGAAGCAGGTTCGTGAACTCCTATCGCCGTTTCCATCATCAAATGGTCAACGACTTGTGAAAGAGCCTCACTGACATTACACCCCTGGCTGAGTCCCCCTTCATAGACACACCGTTGTCGCTCTGCACTGGTGCCGTGACGCAAAATGCGGCGAGCCTGCGAAAAAACATTCTCTACACCCAAGTCTCGGGCAGTGTCACCTAGGATTTGTTCTGCCATGAAAAGCCACTGCTCAATCGAAAATGACCGATGGTAGCCCTCGATGAGAAACTCTGCGTGGATTCCAAATCGTTTAGCTCTCCATCGATTTTCCATCAAGATCCACCGAGCTTTTGGCGAGTAGGTCGATCCTGGATGAGGCTGACTAAGTGCATACGCGATCATCAATCGAAAAAAAGAGGCGATACACAATGCGTCATCTAATCGAGGGCATGCATCCGTCATTCGCAACTCCAACGTAGGGTAATTCGCAGACGGTCGCACTCCCCACCAGCAATCGCTTGGATGCTTCATTGAGCCGGTTGAGATCAAAAATGCGATGTACGCGTCATAAGCTGATTGATCCTCAAGGAACTCGGGAATACCCATTCGAGGCCACTCATCACAGGCTGTTTGGCGATAGCTGGCGAAGCCGCTGTCGGCGCCATCCCAAAATGGTGAAGAGCTACTCAAGGCCAGTAACAAAGGCATCCACGGCAACACCTCGTTCATCACCTGAATTCGATCAAAGTGATTCGGAATCTCTACATGCACGTGCAGGCCGGAAAGCAAGCTACGCTGAGCTACCCGTTGGTAATCTTGGAACAACTGAAGAAAATGTTTCTGGTTTGTGGCGTGTTGCGAACGCCAGTCCGTCAAGGGGTGAGTACCGGCGCAGAGCAAGCCTAGTTCAACTGATTCGAGAGAGCGTTGTAACTTACCGCGCGCATTAACGAAATAATCCGCTGCTTCAGGAACGCTTGTGAAAATAGGTGAAGCCACTTCGATCTGTCCCTGGAACATTTCGTAAGCGAAGCCTTGTCCCAATTCAGCCTTGCACTTTTCCGCCACTGAGCAGGATAGATTTTCCGGCATACGTCGGGTGACAGGGTCAGTTACGAAATACTCCTCTTCAATACCGAACTTCAGCTTTCTGTTCATTGGAGTCTCCTATGAGAAAGCCACTGCTTGAAACAACCGCCCCCTCCGACATTTCGCCCGGTTTTTACCACGAGCAAATCAGTGGTAGTCCTCTCCTGCGACCGCACGCAAATAGGCCTGATCCGCTTCCATTCGTAAGTCTCGCCACTCCTCCCAATTGACGATTCCTTGGCGATCCATCTCGTCAGCTTGTCGAAGCAATTCTTCGTGATAGGCATCCGGACAATCCATACGCAGCGAGCAGTTGTCGAGCGCTCGATGCCAGGAGTCCAATGCACGAAGTTTTCGTTCTTGAGCCAGCGTCAGCAAGTTTCTGAATGAGTTCATGGCTGCATGAATTCCAGAGGTATTTCTGAATGGATCAGGAGAGTCAGGTACAGGTTCAGGAGGGCCGACAAGAGGCTCTAACGCTGAGGTGTCCACACCGTTCGCTTGTACAAATTTCTTGAAAAACCCAAAATTCAGAATCCTACGATTGTCCGACAAACGTTTTGAATTTTTTTTGGCGCGCTCACTCCTTTTTCTATGAGCATAAGGAGGGTCTCATGAACACCGATCTTTTCGTCATTGAATGCAAGCTCCATGGGGAGCCGAAGTCCTTCATCATCCGTACAAAAGCAATGCGCAATGCGGATGCCTGGCATTGGGCGAGTTGTGATGCTGGATTAGCTCCTATACCGAAGCCTGGGAGACCGCCACTAAAAGTCGTCTCAAAACCTCTAGCGGAAAAGTATGGGGTGACTGACGTCAAATGGCATGAATCCGCAACGTTAGATTGGACGGAGGTTTCAACGTCATGAGCGTACACACTAAAAAAGACGATTCCGACTCGGCTGGAGACGCTGAACTAGATCGATCCAACGCTTTTTTTTGAGGCGGATCGACTGGACGCCTTCGCCTACGGCATTCTAGATACGGATGCCAAAACCGTCGAGATTTGGAAAAATTCACGGAAGCGAAAGCTATCGCGGATGCCAAGCGTGCCGATGCTTCTCGAATTTTGAAACATGCAAGACGTCAGAAAAAACGATGAGCAACAGGTACGGTGCAGGGGGAAACCTAGTGTGATAAATGCCGCTATGCACCTGGATTAGTAAGTTGAATATACACAGACCAAATAGCTAGTAGCACCCAAAATGTCGCGAAGATCCAAGGGGTACGAACGGAAAATAGCAATGCCTTTCGATACCCCTTGTGCGTCGACTCACGTTCGCTGAACAGCGGCGATTCGTCATATGCGAGCCCCATCATCGGTTCACTTCTCAGGAGCTCGCTCTGTTTGTAATACCAGTGATCAATGATGTCATATGCCGCTCGAATGCCAGGCCAGGCATTCAACGAGCTAAGCACTCCTAACAACGCTAGAAACGGCGGCACCACCAGCGTAAACAGCTTTCCCCATTCGGGGTTGAGATTGGCCATACAAGATGCAAAGGCGATGACCAAAAAGGATTGTGCTGCCAAATAAGCATCAGTTCGATTCGCCAAGATGCTTGTCTCGTACTGAATCTCCCTTCGGTAAAAATCCAACCTTTCCTTGGGCGAGCCGAACATCTTTGCGTTATGCTCGCTCAGCTGAGTGTCGTCTAGGCGGGAAGTCAAAATTTTCGGCAAGATGAATTCGCTCTGATCAGTTAATACGAAGCTCGTGTTCAGCCCAACGCTGTGTCGAGAAACATCATGACCCCGAAACCAAGCATTAGACCCAGCGTCGCGGGCGTCTCGTGCCCATTACGATGTGTTTCGGGAATGACTTCATGGGAGACGACAAAAATCATCGCTCCTGCCGCAAGGCCTAAAGCAACGGGGTAGCCTAGGGCGAAACTTGTGGAGATGCCGAGGCCGACTACAGCCCCTAAAGGCTCCATCAGTCCAGACCCGACGGCAATCAAAGCAGCACGCAGTGCGGAGATACCTGTAACTCGCAGAGCCAATGCAACAGCAAGCCCCTCCGGGATGTCCTGGATGGCAATCGCAGTGGTCAGCGGCAAACCCACCTTCATATCCCCATTGGCAAAGCTGACGCCGATGGCCATGCCCTCTGGCAAGTTATGCAGCGTAATGGCCAGGACGAAAAGCCATACTCGATTGAAGCGCTGAGCCTCAGGGCCTTTGCGTCCACTCTCCAGATGCTCATGGGGGACGAACCGCTCCAAACCAATCATAAGTGCCACGCCCAATCCCAATCCCAACACCACGACACACGCAGCTAACAACTTGTTATCGCAAATAGACTGGGCCGCCTCGATACCAGGGAGGATGAGTGAGAAAGAACTGGCGGCGAGCATCATGCCGGCTGCAAACCCAAGCATGATGTCCTGGGTACGTGCGGTGATGTCGCGCAAGACCACCGCTACGACGGCACCGAGCGCAGTCGCGCCAAAGCCAGATAGGCCTCCTAGAAATGCATAGTGCAAGTTGATCCGATTTGCCCCGGTGAAAGCGCTGTACCCGCTGATAAGCAGTAGAACGGTCACCCCAACGAGGGTTGACCAAAAAAAGATGCTCATCCACCCGCAACTTTTTTCTGGGTCGAACCCGGAATGCCACGATGCTCTAACAGGAGCGGACGGCTCGGACATGAGGCCTCCTATTTCCCGTTGGAACGCTTATGAGAAGCTCTCGGTGCGACTGTGAGGATCTGTTTCGATATCCGTTGCGCCTCTCGCTCAAACGACATCACGGTGGTGTCGAATAGACGGGAAGCGCCCTTTACGGACACTGCGGAAAAACCCTTCGAATTAGAAAACATTTGGTTCACCTCAATGCTTCAGTAAATGAAAAGCACCGCACGCCAGAACGGCGTGCGGTGACCTCCATTAGGCTTCTTCACGTCCTTGGACACCCGCGCCCAGATCTGCACCCGTTATTGGATTGCTTTCGGGGTCAGACATCGTGCGGGCTTTCATGTCCATCAGTAGCGAATCTTCTTCAGCGCTCAGCTCCACACTTGCTGTGCCATCTCCGCCATCGACTGCCGGCTTAGGATCTTCCACGTAATCCCAATCGTCACCTTGGTTCCACGGCCCTCGAGTGCTTTCTTCGCCTTGGGACAAGTTGAAATAGACGTTGGTGAACTCAGGCATGCCAGGCAGCTTGCCTTGCGGGAAGTTCGGCTGGATTGAGTGCAAGGCTTTTTCAAAGGACAGTTGATGCGCGATCTCACGCGTCATAAGAAACCCTAGGGCCTCTTTCACGCCGGGATCGTCAGTGACGTTCATCAGACGCTCGTAAACGATCTTGGCGCGGGCTTCAGCAGCGATGTTGGAGCGCATATCAGCCGTGGGCTCACCAATGGTATCGACGTAAGCTGCCGACCACGGCACACCTGCAGAGTTGGTCAGTGGTGCACCCGCCCCGTACAGCAGACAGGTGATGTGCGAGTCGTTACCTGCGCCGTTGATAGCGCGATACAGTTCGCCCTCCTCTTCCACGCCTTCGGCCAAGCGGCCTTTGGCACCTTTGTTAAGCATCACAATGATTGAACCGACGATCTCAAGGTGGCTGAGCTCCTCGGTGGCAATGTCCATCAGCAGATCCTTTCTTCCTGGATCATCTTCGGCCAATGCTTGAGTGAAGTACCGAGACGCAGCCGCTAGCTCGCCCTGCGCTCCGCCAAATTGCTCGAGTAAAAGGTTCGCCAAACCTGGATTAGGTTGGGCGACGCGCACGGTGTATTGAAGTCGTTTGTTATGTAAGAACATGACGAATCTCCTCAGGCCTAAAAGGCGTCGATACTCATTCGGTGATCGACCGAATGCGGCGCCCACAGTCATCTGAAGGTGCAGCCCTGCCAAAAATTTTAAAAAGATTGGCTGCTCGCGACCGGCGGTTTTTAGCCGTGCAAATTACCCGTTTTCTCGCCAGTCGTCGGTCATTATTCAATCGATTCAAACTTTCGTTTACCCGCAGATCTCAACCGCTGTCACGATCATTTCGGGGTGAGTGCTGCCGACTACTCAGCCAGACTTTTGACTCTCTCCACTCATTAAAATCGACGCTTAATCGATTAGAAAAGTCAAAAGGTCAATGGGATCGCAGGCAAAAAATCTCGAACTCCATCTACGCCGCTATATCCAATGTTAAAGCCAATGGAGGTAAGCGAAATGAACAGCGATGACCGCGATAACGACGTCGAATCGGAAGCGACATTAAACGCTCCACTCACCGATACCTCGGACAAACCTGTGAATGTGGTCGAAAGAGATTTACAGGATGCGGACAGCGACACCAAAGGCGTCGATGCATCCATTACGCCCACTTCAACCCGAACCAAAGAGCAGGACGCTGAGGAGTTCAATCGAAAAACAGCAGAGATAGAGCGCAAGGTTGCGGATGGTAACTAGCTGGGGACTTGCTACGTTTGACCGGATGAAAGCGGGAGGTCAGTGTCAGACCTCCCGTCTTTCATTCATTCTTTTACGAAGTGCCTAATCCACGTGATAGATCCGCTGGTGCATCGGATGCTGCCCGGTGATCCCCTTTCGGATTCGCATCTGCGTCCGAGTGTTCAGTCGTCTTTGTCACAGTATCGCGCACCGCCTCAAAGCCCTCACGTGCCTGTTGCTTAACCTTGTCGGCCAGTCCCGCGCTTGTCTTGCCAAGATACCGTTGCTCGGTCGCCGTCGAAGGCAACGCAGCCCCCAGCATGGCACCTAACGCGATGCCCGCTGCGGCGACCATCAGAGGTTGCTCCTTGAGCAAATGACTAAATTGATTAGTCATCATTTGGGAACTGCGCACTAACCGGTCGCTGGCATCATGGACGGCGTGACTAATATTATCGGTGGCCGTACCTAGATTATCCGTCAGGTTGGCGGCCTTGCCTTTGACGGTCTGGTAGCCCTCCTTGAGAGAGTCCGTGGTGTGGTGCAAATGGTCACGCGCGCTGTCTATGCCGTCTGCCAGCCCGTCGGCCCACTCTCCGACTTTGTTCTGATCCGGGCCCACGCGATAGCCAGGTCGTGGGGCTGGAGGGCGATTCTGGCTCATCATCAACCACAACAATCCAACCGACGTCACTACTGCGGGAACAGGATTATTACGAACACTGGTTCCCAGGTTAGTCAGGAATATCGTGCCGTTGCTCTGCATAAAGCCCAGGGCCTGATCGAATACCTGGCCAGGGGTGAATTTGCTTTCCAGTGCATCGACGATGTTACCGATACTGGCCCGTTGCGCGTCGATTTCACGCTCGATGGCCTCGGGGCTTTTCTGCGATTCGGTTTCGAAATCAGTGGTCATGAGACTTTCCTCCGCAGCGCTTCCTGATCTTTATTTAAAGCATCCAGCGTGCGATCAGGCTTGAAGTTGGACGGTTCGAATTGTTTTTTTCCTGACTGCAGCATGGCGAACCCTACGATCATCACCACGACCCCCACAATCAACGCAGCCAGCCATGGCGCCATCACCATGCTCAAACCGTAGACCGCAGACAACAACAGAATGATGAACCCCGCCAAGAGCACGATTGCACCGCCCGCAACACCCGCGATGCCTGCCTTCAGCGTCGTGAGGCTGGCTTGTAGCTCAGCCTTGGCTAAAGCGAGCTCCTTGGTGAACAAAGCAGGTACTTCACGAGATAGCTGCCGTATCAACCCGACGACCGAAGCGTCGGGATCAGGCACAGTCACTGGTCTTGAGCCCGGAAAATCTGGATCATCTCTGTTCATCACAGTGCTCCTTTGAAGTTTGTTGAACCGGGTGTCGAGTTCGTTGCGAAGTCCGAAGCATGATCATGCTCATTCGGCGAAGCCGGGGTGATGCCAGTGGCCAGACCGGGGCTTTGATCGGTGCGAGATGGAACGGAGGTTTCATAGGGTCGTTGAGCGCCAAAACCACCGGACGGAGGCTTTGAGTTACCTGCTGCCGGATCACTGGCATCAGTGAATGTCGCCGCAGGCGAGCTCCCTGCTTTCAGGAAGCGCGACAGGCCAAAGCCCAGCGCAACACTGCCGGCGATGAAGAGTGCAGGGTTGTTACGTGCCAGGTCGGCGGCGTCGTGAAGTAGCTGTTCGGCACTTTTTCCACGCAGATTGCCCGCTAGGCCACTCATGGATTCCGCCATGTCCGCGAGGTAGTCGGACATGCCAAGTGTATCCTTGCTTTCAATCTCGGAAACGAAGGATTTCGCCCCTTGAGCCAGAGCTTCGATCTGGTCTGCTGCCGTGTCGCGGTATTGCCCAAACTGCGCGTCCGCTTGCTGCCTGGCGTCTCCAAGCGCGTCAGTAACGTTTTCTTTCAAGTGTTCGAAGTTCTGCTCTGTCCCGCCGGAGTTGGGTTTATCTGGCTGACTCCCGGTGGTGCTGTCTGAAGTATTCATGTCGTCCCTCGCCTTCTGTATTGAAAAGCGTTATCAGGGTTCGCCACAAATTAACCGTAGCCCCCCCTCATTCCAGATGACGGAGCAGCGTTATGGGGAGTTCCAATGAAATGATGAGCGATGCATTCAGTCCGTCGCTTGAATGGCGGTGGACACAAATTCATGCATCACCTACGAGGGAAGAAGATGTATCGGGCAGGCGGTACGCGGGCAACGCATGGTGAACCGTGGCCCGAGTACGAAAGGGGCTAAAGCCAGGGACGTGAAGGTCTACAATGAAGGGCGAGCCCCTAGCAAATGAATTAGGTCAAGCCCTCTCAAGCGCGTACTTCACGATGCTTCCTCAGTATCCTCCAGACAAAAGTCATTTGGCTGGCTCCCGTCGAGACAACCGAGCATGCTGTCGACTTTAGAAATCCGGCATTTAGTAGAGCAAAGTTTTCTGCCATACGTTGCGAATGCACGTCGATCCGGGAGCGGCTTTGACGGTACGATTTTTCCACGACTCTTCAAACCAAGAAGTTGTTATCGTCACCGGAATCTCGGTGGCCCAACTGAGTAACGGGCATGCCATCGCAAACCTCATCGAGGGGCTTTGACAAGACCTCGAACTCTTAGCATCTGCCCCAGGCTACACAGTCAATCACCAGGCCTTTAGCTCGCAGCGTCGATGAAATCTATGCCCACGCTTCTGGCTAAATTCGACCAAATGCATGCCTTAGCAGGTATACGGCGATTAGTTCAATGTCTTTAAACCTTTGGATAAATCAAATAGGAGGCTCTAAAGTGAGTACAGATCGGGTCGACGTCCAAGCGGTTCATGGCGAAGTAGTCGTTATTGATGAGAATGCAGCAATCCGGATGCTACTAGCTGAAACATTGTCTGAGATCGGCTTAACTTCCATTGTTTTCGACAATGTTGACGCTGCGATGAACTACCTTTTGAGCGTCCAAGGTAATTGCGCACTCATCATTGCTGACCAAGGGATATCAAGCTCCTCCCAAGCAATTGATTTCATCCAAAAGGCAGCGGAGGAATGGCCATCTATCCCGGCGATACTCACATCTGGTCATGTCATAGAAGACCATTTAATTCCGCCCTCCTCCACTTATCTTCGAAAGCCTTACACCCTTGATCAGTTCGAGAGCATTATATTGACGATACTCCAAACTCATATCGCCCTACCGCAGAAGTGACGCGGTTGTTTCAGTAAAATCAGCTCAGCTAGCGATGGCTCCAGTGGTTGTTCCTAAGCGCACGTCGCAATAACGTAATGACGCAAGGCTTATACCACCCTAGAAATTCTCCCTCCAGCTCGCCTCCCTCTCTCAATACTGAAGCGCATACCGGCGGTAGTGCTCCAGATAACCTGTCTCCAGATTTCCTACCAACGAACGACACCCGACCAAAGCCAAGGAGACGCGTCCAATGTCTTAAATCTTCAGGATTGCTATGGCCCTCTTTTAGCCAGAAACGCACAGATCGTAGCGCCAGCTAGGCGATACTCGAGACCCAGGAGATGCTTGACCTCTGCGCCGAGAAGAACAACCGCCTCTCTCAAATGAGATACAAGGAGGCCCTCGGAGGGCCCTTTTGTACTCAAACCTAGATCACTTGGTCACCCAGGACTCAACGACTGCAGGATGTGATGACCTTTCACAATTCGCAAGACCGCCCATTCAATCGAATCACAACGTATATGAAATACCGACCTGCACCGTTTTCGGCGCCCCTGGATAAGCGTAAACGTTGCCGAACCCTCCCTCCTCATAATCTTCTTCCGTCAGGTTTTTCACATCCAGTTTCAGCCGGATTTTTTCGTTGAACTTGTAATAGCTTAGTAGATCGACAACGGTGTAGTTGCCCATCGAAAACGCCGTGGTGGCGGTCTGCCCTCCGCGCTCATCGACGTACTTGAGACCGGTGCCAAGCCCTAGTCCCTTGAGGGCACCATCCTGGAACTCGTAGACACTCAGCAAGCTGAAGTTGTTTTGCGGAATGTTCATCAGCCAGGTGCCAGACTTTATGACGTTGTCCTTGGTCACTTCGGCATCGACATAGGCGTAGTTGCCAATCAACCGCCATTGCTGGGTCAGGTGTCGGCGACGTTCAGATCGACATCACGACTGCGCACCTCGCCTGCCGCCACGCTGAGCCCTTTGGTACTCATTTCAGAATTACTTGGTCACCCAGGACTCAACGCTCGCAGAAGGGATTAAAAAAAGTCTTAATAAGCTTTGTTCTCAACCAAGCAATTGCCTCCATCCACCACGAGCAACTCACCTGTGATGTAACTCGCTTCAGGTGAAGCCAAGAATACAACGGCAGCGGCCACTTCCTCTGGCCGACCCGCTCTCCCAAGAGGTGTAGAGTGTGCTGCTTTGATTTCATCAGGAGTGCTCGACCCTGTAGCAATCCAACCAGGGGCAACTGAATTCACAGTGATACCTAGATGAGCAACCTCAAGAGCAAGACTCATGTTCATCCCTACCATTCCGGCCTTTGCTGCACTATAAGCAGCCTCTCCTGGATTACTGGCTCGTGTGCCTGTGGTTGAGCTGATGTTCACTATGCGGCCATATCCTCTGGCCCGCATTCCAGGCAACACCCCTTGAGTTAACAGGAACGCAGTTGTCAGATTTCTAGCTATGGAAAGATTCCAAGTTTCGAGGCTCGTATTCGTGAACTCGGCGAACGGTTCGGGACTACCTTGCATCGCCATACCGGCGTTATTTACAAGAATATCGATGCGGCCCCAGAGGGCCTCAGCCCAAGCGACGAACTCACTAACCTGAGTTTCCTGAGTTAAGTCTACCGGTCGACCCTCTGCTTCGAAGCCGGCGGCGCGTAACTCCGCAACCCGCTCATTGATGCGTGCGCTGCTTGCCGTGACGATCAGCTTGGCCCCTTGAACCCCAAGACGATGGGCAATAGACATACCGATTCCAAGCTCACTGCCCGCTCCACTCACAAGCGCCACTTGGTCTTCCCAGCTTGAATTCATCATCCTTGCCTCTGTTGAAGGTTTGCGAAGTGCACGAATGGAGGTGTAGCAGATAGCCGGAATCACCTGTTGAGGATTTGGTTACTGAGGTCGATATCTGCAAATAAAAAGGGCCCTCGACGGGCCCTTTTGTACTCAAATCAAACTCACTTGGTCAGCCAAGACTCGACTTTGTCCGAGCCATATTTTGCTTTCCATTCCTTCAGCGTACGGTGGTTGCCGCCTTTGGTTTCGACGACTTCGCCAGATTCCGGATTTTTGTAGACCTTCATTTGACGAGGCTTGCGGGTGCTGCTCTTCGACTCAGCAGTGGGTGCGCGACGACCCGCCTTTGGATCAAGTAGGTTGACGATGTCTTTTAAGCTGAAGCCGTACTTCGCCAATAAGGCACGGAGCTTTGTTTCGAATTCGATTTCGGCCTTCAAGCCCGCGTCACCTTTGAGGGCTTCGAGTGCTTGAAGCTGTTCAGCTAGGTGTTTTTCGAGCTGACGGAACTCTGCGAGCTTGGACATGATAAATCTCTCCGTGATTGTTATTCTAACGTTACACCAAAAACTCCAATTTGCATGAAGCGAGGTGCGTTTACTTTACTCATTAAGTCGTCTCCGTTGCAGAATTAGCACTTGAGCAAACGTCCTTAATAGACATTTGGCGACGAGCGAAGGTTCGTAATATCGCAACAGAACATTGGTGAGATGGCGCCGCATCTGACTCTGGTTTTCGGAACGAAATTGTCATCGGTGGTGTCGTTTGTATTAGACACCTTGGTGTCGGAATCCCGTTCAGATAAAGAGGTAGTTTTCATGAACAATATCATCTACATCGTTGGGGCAGTGGTGATCGTCCTAGTCATCCTGTCGTTTGTCGGCCTTGTATAGTCAGCCTGCCCCAGCTGAAGCCCATTCTGCTGACGCCGCTAGCGGTTCAGTCCGAGCTAAACCACGGTACTCAGAGTAGTTTCAGACATGTATCCGACGACTCCTGACGGTCGCTACTTTGTGGTCAAAGGGTGGCTGTGGCGATGCACCAATCCGTCGCTGAGTGAGGATGTGCGGCAGGGTCTCGTCGACGAACTGATGGCGGCGCGTCGTGCGGTAAAGGCAGCCAAAGCCTCCGGAGATCCTGGTCAGTTAAAGTTAGCCAGGGCGAGCGTCCAAACAGCGAAGGTGGCGCTCGGGGAGCGCGGGCCGGTTTGGTGGGACGATGGGAGTCCTGACTTCAACCGGCATCAGGTTGTGAACACACCCTATGCCGAGTGGTATCACTCTTTAGGCAATCTTGATCAGCTCTCGGACACGTCCATAACAAAAGCGAAGTGAGATCCCACTTTCATAATCCCCACTCAACCTTTTAAGAATACGGCGATTTTGTTTCCGACTGGATCGCGAAGGTAAGCGACATAGAAGTCAGAAGTGTATGCCTCTCGGATACCTGGCTCTCCTTCATCTGTCCCGCCATTGGCAAGACCGGCTGCGTGAACTTCATTTACCTTCGCCCTGGACGAGGCCCGCAACGCCGGCATCATTCCGTTCCCTGGAATAGCAGGCTCACTATTGAAGGGTTGGGCGATGTGAATACTTCCTGGCCCATTGGACTTGTCCACTGTGTCGGGAAGAGAGAAACAGTAATGTCCTTCTGACTGATCTTTCTCATAGCCTAGCGGCGATAGGATGGCGTCATAGAACCGTGCGGAAGTCCAAATCGTTGGCGCCTATGAACAGATAGCTGAGCATGGATTCCTCCTCGAGGGATCAATGAATCATTAGCAATTGCTTTGTCTCTGCTGCCTGTTTGAAATCGAGCAATACACAAAAGCCACTCGGAATCGTCAACCGCACTGGTTATAGGAATTATGCACGAAAATCAGGGAGACCCGTGCAGTTCAGCCACCAAGAGTGGCTTATTGAGGTCAACATCCATCTGACCGACTAACGAAGTGATACGATCGAACAGATGCGTACCCACAGGCAGCATTCGCTCCGGGAGCGCGTTCATGTCGGCTACCAGAAGCTCGAGAGTTCGGGATACGGAGAGATGAACTTCTATCGGTTCAGCGGTCTTGCTCTGAACGTGGTTCTCAGCAGTGATGATGGGGATACGTGGATCATTCATGATCAAACCTTATCTGCTTTCGACGTCGCCGCAGCAGGAATTTCGCCTATTTGGATGACGACTTGTTACTCCGATTACAGGGGCTTTTTGAAGTGAAAAATTATGGCTCAGCAATAATTATGGCTGAGCCATAATTCGGAATAATCCAGTTTTGCCATTTCCACACCGTTAGTGAAACTTGAATCACAAGCAGAACACCGTCCAAAGCTGTTCGACCTACGTCGTAATGCGCCTCTATGGTGACAAAACAAGCCGGGAGGCCAAGATCTTGAAAAGCTCTGCGAGCATTCGCGCGTCGAGTAACGCATGGTGGGGCAGATCAGGCAGCTCGACCTGTTCAAGAGCTTCCGCATCGATTTTATTTAAAAGGATAGTGAGGTCGGTCGGTTGATTCATAACCTGGGCTGGCCAAGGTTGATTATCTGCACAAACGAGATCGCGGAAAAACTTCCAATCCCAATGCGGCGCATCAGAGCACACTTCAAGATCCTCATCGAAGCCACTTAGAAACCTTCGAAGAGAGGCTCGGGCCTCTACAAACGACTGACCATATCGTAATAGATCGAGCTGCGGTAGGACGTTTTGGATGACGAAATCACTGCAGTCCTCGACCAAATAGGTATCCGTCAGCTCAACGTAAAACTCTTTGACCGCCTCAGATACTAGCGCCAGGGATATCAGCTTCGAGTCTCGATTCAGCTGAGTGAATTCGCAATCTAGGAATATCTTCAACGTCCGATCCCTTCAAAGATTGTTAGCGTGACCTTAGCCGTGCCGACCCAACTATTTACAGTACACCGTCCATAGCTGATCAACCCGCGTCGTAAAACTCTGACTCATCATCTCCCGACGCATCCCCCAGTCTGGATCAGTCGGCACACTCGCGAGTCGCATCGTCCCCCTGCCCCACCTGCCATTGATGGCGTCCAAAACGCCCATTACTTTCTCGGTCGCTTCCGGTTGAGAGATCGAAAACAAGTCGTCGGTGTACTCGCCCTTCAGGCAAAGGTTAACCAGAAGCACCTCAGCTTTGCTGTATTTGAAACCAGGTCGGAAGACTCGATCCACCGCTTCCACGGCAGCCTTTGTCATCAACCGGACATCGTCAGTTGGGTACGGTAATTCGACCAATACTCCATTAGCGTATTTGGCTTCCTCCGGATTGAACATACCGGTGCGAATGCTGACCCTTATTTTCTTGCACAAGGACTTCTGAGCCCGGAGTTTCTCCGTAGCTCGCATCATGTATGTAGCGACCGCCTCCTTGATCGGCACTATCTCGGTGAGACGTTTGCCGAACATTCGACTGCAGCAAATTTCCTGCTTTGGTGGATCAGGCTCGTCAAGCTCAAGGCATGGCGTACCCGCGAGCTCCCGCGCCGTCTTCTCAACCACTACGCTGAATTTCTTACGCAACGTCCAGGGATCGGTTTTGGAGAGATCCCAAGCGGACTTAATGCCCATGCCTTCCAAGTGAAGAGTCATTTTGCGTCCGACACCCCATACGTCCGAGACCGAACATTTCTTAAGTACCCAGTCACGCTTGGTTTGGTCACGAAGATCAACCACGCCACCACTCTGCGCTTGCCATTTTTTAGCGGCGTGATTGGCGAGCTTGCTGAGGGTTTTAGTGCTGGCGATACCGACACCTACAGGAATGCCAGTGCCACGATATACCTGCGCACGGATACGACGACCAAGCGACTCAAGATCACCTGGCACGCCTGATAAATCCGCGAATGCCTCATCGATGCTGTAGACCTCAACCGCAGGTACAAGGGACTCGATCACGCTCATCACGCGCTGGCTCATGTCGCCATACAACGCGTAGTTCGACGAGAACGCGACGATGCCGTGCTGCTTAAGTTTGTGCTGGATCTGAAAGTATGGCTCACCCATTTTCACGAACGGCTTGGCGTCGTAGCTCCGGGCAATCACACACCCGTCGTTGTTGCTGAGCACGACGATTGGGGTGTTGCGCAAATCGGGTCTGAATACACGTTCGCAGGATGCGTAGAAGCTGTTGCAGTCGATTAGGGCGAAGGCCCGCTCAGGCTTTTTCATGGCTGCGCACGCTGTACATCACGACGCCCCAGACCAACAGCTCTTCTCCATCCATCATGTACCGCGAAGGGTATTTCGGGTTCTCAGACTTCAGAATGATCTGCCCGCACTCCTTGACCAGCCGCTTACAGACGGGCTCGCAATCTACTGCCGCAATGACAATATGCCCGGACTCCACTTCCATGGATCTGTCCACAACGGCCAGGTCGCCCGGAAAAATTCCGGCACCGATCATGCTGTCGCCTTCGATCCGCACCAGGTACATGTGGGGTGCTCGCAGATCCAAAAGCTCATCCAATGAGACCTTCTGCTCAAGATGGTCTGCCGCAGGCGATGGAAAACCCGCAGGAACGCGGTAAGAATAGAACGGGAGCTGAACGCCGCTACTGGAAAGCGGGCCTAGGATGGTGACCATAATGCAAATCGCCGGAATACTGTATTTTCGTACAGTAAACCGCTGAACGGGGTTTGCGGTCAAACGGAAACCATCAAACTCGACAGGGGGTGTCCGCCTCATCCTGTTAGAGCCTGCGATGGGAAACCAAATCCTCCCCAAGTGAGAGCAGCGAGCCGGCAGGCTAAGGCGCACCTGCTCCAAATCGAGGAATTGATCTGAAACGAGCTTCAGAGTCTCAACGCCCAATTACACACCCATTTACACCCATTTAACGAAAGCGTCCGGCAAATGCACCCTACGTCAATGCAAGCACCCCGGCCCATCCACAGATTTAACAGTGCGCCTGCTACCAGTCCAGCCGTGATGCAGTCGCTTCTTCGCGCAAGCGCCTAGCCTTTACTGCGCGACACGTTCAATCGGGAAATGGGAAGCGGTAAACCCACCAGCAGGAAGTGGGCGCTTTCAGTCATCTCCCCAACGATCGAACTTGTCCCCATACCTAGCGTGCAAAGCGCGATTGCGCTCGATCCGCCTGATCCACGGATCGTAGTCCTCAGGCAATGCGGCGAGCTTAGCGCTGATGATCATTTGCACCGCTTTGTCACACAGTAACCTGCTGGTCAGCTCGCGATATTCGCCACGCGTAACCACACCATAAATTGCATGATTGTTTTACATAGAGATGGGTCATTCCCACACGCATATGGCCATATTTTTTTACGTCACCGGGGTAGATGTCCTCTAGGCTCAGGTATCCCATATCGACTCCGGGCTAAGAATGCACTCGCTGAATAGCACTGCCTGTACGTTCCACAATCTTCAAAGGCGCCACCGAAAACGTGCACCATCATTGCAATCGTCTCTTCGCGCCAGCGCCTTCAAAAGCCAGCCAACAACAAGCGATTTAATGTGCGCATGATAGCCTTCGCTCAGTTACCACCGTTCCGAGAATCTGCTTTGAACACACCAAACGCACATCCCGATTTCAACACACTGATCAATGCACCGAAATTCTCCGACGACCCCATTGGGCACCGGCAGAAAAAGCGATGGCAGCTCATCGCTGGCGACATCTACAAAAGCACATCCAAAGAGGCATTGCTCGAAGCAAGGGGCAGAGCCGAAGGCTATATCCATGGTTTTGTCGACGCTGGGCATTTGTCGACAAGAGACCCCGAACGCGACTATCTCATTTTGAGCATCGTCCAGCGGCGACGTGAGTTTTTGCAGAAACTGCTGAGCGAGTACCGTTACTAAGCCAAGGCCGCTGTGAGCCGTCCGATGGTAAAACCAGGCGTCACAGAATAGAGTCAGTTTGAAGCGCTCCGCACGGCTAACTCGGAGCGCTGCTAATTCAAACCGTATTAGGCCTAGTAAGCGATGTCTCAGTGGTCTGACTGAACGCGGTGGCGGAGCTTATCCTGGACGGCGTGCCACTCTTCTATCGAGATCAGAACAGCGCTCCTTTGCTCACTATCGATGAAAATCGGTTTACGAGTCATGATTACCTTCTCAAGCAACTCATCGAAATTTCTCGCTGCCCAAGCAACTGTCCAGCGTTCATCAACTGCCATGCAGTTCCACTCCTCCAGAACATTCAATCCACAGATTGGAGACGTTCACCGGAACGAAGCAACTCAAGAAAACTACGTCGCCCGCCCCCACGCTTGAAGCTTCCAATAAGGTAATTTCCTTCTCTCGTCTCAAGAAGCCAGAAACGCCCTTCTTTCCATGCCCTTTGGATTTTTTCTGTGCGAACAATTCCGCCATTGGCTGTCCGATACGCGTCGTCTTGCTGCAGGTGATCGAAAGACACTCCAAGGCACCTATCATCAATAATCACTGCATCACTGATAAAAGCCGTAATGGCCACGGTGTATTTTCGGAGACTCGCTTGTACGAGGCGACTCATTTGAAAGTCACTGAGATATTTACTATGAAATTCGACTTCGATAATTTCAGGCATCCAACCCAGGCTCCAAAACGACTTTGTATAAATTGTCGACGAGCATCGCTTATGCGGATGTAGAGACCGCCCTCAAGAGTGATGCCAATCTTCCAGATTGCGTGTACATCGTGGGCTCTACCGAGCAATACAACACGTTCAAGGCAGCCTGGGATCCGGCCAATACGCACCTGCAAACCATGATAAAGCGCGGCATGAAGGCAGGCTTTGACTTCGTGAAGCAATACACCTTCGTTGAGTGGGATGGCACAAACTTCAACCACCACGCCCTTGGAGCGCATCCGGGCCCTTACAACGTGGATCTGAAGCTTCTCATGACCCATGGCGTAAATAGCCTCATAGAGAAGAACAATGCCATCCACCAGGCTCCCTCTGGGCATGTGTTCAAGCACCCTTCCCAACGGCGGAACAAGGTCTTCATCCAAGCAAGGGAAATAGCCTCAGGTGAGGCAGAGTTGTACGTTGTCGCGTACCTGATTACGCTATGCCACGGGCGGGCCCTGCAAGGCAGCACTAAGGTCTTCATCGATACCATGGGTATCTATGCCTACGTCAAGTGCGCCCTGGCCCTGTGCCGCTCCGAGGCAGAGATCGTCAGCTTCCACTCCTATGATGAGTTGGAGAAGATCAATCCTCCATCGGATCCCTATTTCTGCATTGTCTCCGCCTCGACGTCCGGAAGCATGGCAGAAAAGATGGCAAGTAGCGTGTGGAATCCCCGGCGAATCGCCACCATCGTCGATGTGACGTCCCAGGGACGAGCCGGCGACGTAATGGTCGCGCTTGATAACATGGGGGTCGCCTTCCCGGACTTGAAAGTCAGCGACGGCACCTTGATCGAGATCATCGGCGAGAATTTCTCGTCCAAAGCCAAGCCTCCTCGACCAGTCGTTCTCGGTCAGCCACATACTCCGAAAGCCCTGGCCGATTTTCATCAATACTTTGGTTTCTCGATACACCCCTTCAATACCCAAGTCGGAACAAAGAGCAAGCTGCTGCAGCTTGATGTCATCACGGTGCTGGAAGACGTAGAGTTTCAGAAATGGCTCGACGCAGAAATTGACTGGTCATTCCCCCTGACCGTCAGTCACGTTATCCACGCCGATGACGAGGCTTCCAAGGCTCTCGCGGGGATCGTCGTGGCTCGCCTGCGCACTCGCCTGGCTGCTGGTTCGTCGATTACGGTGCTTCCGTACCAAGAACTGGAGAAGGACAACTGCAAAGACGCCACTGGCGTAGTGATCGTTTCCACCGTCGCCAGAGATGGCGGCGTACTTCGCGAGATCAGTCGCGATCTGCGCTCGTACATCAAAGCGTACATCCCGAGGCATTTTCTCTCCCCGATCGGGATCCCCCAGACGAACGCGTCATGGAACCAATTGCGCATGTTCCTGGTTCGAAACCCCACGACCAGGGAGTACGGCTTCTCCAACTGGATCCAGCTACCCCTTGGGGAAGACTCCAATGACACCTCTTGGTATCGCTTGATCGCGACTCACAAGGCTAATTCGGATCAAAGCATCCATGAATTAGGCCTTGGGCACCTGCCCGACTCCTCCAACATCCTGCCGTCCCTCGATCTGGCTGGTAAAGCAGCCTTAAACGCGTTTCGAGGTTTTTTGCTTTCGCCACGAGGCAACACGCTGCGCCTTTCGGAAGGTTTTCTCTTTTTCGGAAACAAAACCGATATCGCCAAGCGCTACGCCGACGTTGAGCCCAGCATGGTGCACCTCACCATATCAGCCGTGCTCCAAAACGCCCGGGAACACAAAGATCACGAAAGGCGCCTCTGCCCCAATGGCTACGAGTCGGTCGTATTGGCCCCAGAGTGCTTCCTCAGGTTCAACGAAGCCATCCTGCAAGCGTGCATGTTGAGGGCATGCCATCCAGCGGAGTTGGACTACTCATCCAGCCCTGAGCTCAGCAAGGTGATGAAAGAGCTTTTGGTAAAAGTGTTTGCACGTTCGGACAAGGACTTCGGCGATGCAGCCCTGGAGTTCGCCGCCGCGATCGCTTTGGGCTCGCTTCGGCTTGCGAAGACGGATATGGAGACGCTACTGGACGGTGCGTTGAAGCAACACGCTGGCCAGGAGTCCGAATTGCTCGGGATGCTTGTGCTGGCTACGCAAGCAAGTCGCTAAGCTGACCCGCTAAGTGTTCGGCTTGCCAGCCATGGTATGCCGAATACAGGGGGATCAAACCAATAGGCCAAATTCAGTGAGCCAAATCAACAGCCCGCTGAGCCTGCTGAGCCATAGATGCCCGAGCCAGCCAGAAGCATCAATTGTGACTGGCGGTATGAGCTGCCCGGTCTCGATAGGCTGAGGCCCTGCCGTAAAGCTGATGGATCAATGAGCCACGACTCAACAGTATCCGCGCCGTACTGCTCTTTCCAAGCCTTCAGGCCTTTGTGATTCCCACCCCTGGTCTCGATAAATTTGCCCGAGTGGGGATTTTTTGTAGACCTTATGCTGCGTAACTTAATACCTTATTGAGTACGCATCTAGAAGAAACTTTAAATTGCTGACTGTTGGCTCGTACACCTGCCTTGATACCATTGCACCATCAGGATGATGCTGAATAGGATAATCAGACTCGACATCATAAAAATTATGAGTAACACCCTTAACATCTATGATGTTGGCCTCAAGGGGAGTGGTGGCATATGGATTGTAATATATATGCAGCCCATCAAAATGAGTTTCTCGATGGTAAGACGAATGGTAAATATGCATATCAGAACCAGCCACACAACTGCCAAAGTCACTTCGAGTAGAGATAAGATAATTCAACGACCCTAATTTATAGCCCTTTACCCCCATACCGCTCAACCCTTGAAGGGCGATGAATTCATCCTTATTGAATTGTCTGAAATTCGTAGCCCTAACTATTCTCTCGATACCGCTCTCCACTACCGCCTTGCCGAAAGTACCAGTGGTAGAAAAAATGACTGCACTAATTTCCTTGTAGGAGTCATTTGTAAATATACCCAACTCAATTGGCGCGCCCGACGGTTTGTTAATACTTGAGACCTTTCGTTGCTTTCCTGTTTCAAAGGCATACGCGTCAGGAGGTTCTATACCAAAAAGAACACGATTTATTATTTCATTATTTTGCGTAAGCGATAGATCACTATCGAATGGAGCAATTGCAATGACGAACGGCCTGTCGCGCACGTGCTCAAGGGATGAGTAGGGGAATTTTTTCCCATTGACCCCAGCAAAAAGATCTTTTTTGTCTTTTAATTTCCCCATGAGCTTAAAGGTGCAGTGATCCCTAAACTCTTTCTCGTTCAACGAGTTTGCTTTGGGAGCAGTAGCGCTTGGGCGATCTGATACGACCGCCTCAATACTGAACTGACATCCGCTTGGCGTGCTGACGCAAAAGTCCGGGCTCCCCTTTGAGTAGTCGACAGAAAAGCCAAGATCAATGATCATCTTATTGAGATACAACTCCCAAAATGCAGAGTTGAAGGTAGTTTGAAACTCATTGATGAATTTTGTTTGCTCTCCCGATCTCTCCAGCAGCCCTTTGCCCCATGACTGGATCACGTCCTTCACTGGCGCGTAACAAGGGTCACTGGAGATTTTCTTGAAAGATTCATGCAGTCTATTTTGTGGCAGCTTTGTTTTAAAAAGATCCATCTCATATGCCTTCTGAATAAAATACTTTCAATGAGGAGGATTAGAGGGCAGCTCAGTAACGGATTTTAAGTAATATTTGTCTAGAGGACTAATTTTATTTGGCCAACGCCCCGTAAACAGGCACCTCCATGGCAATGCCCCCTCCCCCTCCTGCTCAACCTCTGGCTTTGCTCAGTCAGACCTTGCTCGGCTTCAAGCCTTACTCGACCTCAGGCGACTCAGCTGACGGGAGTTCTCTCGTCCCCAGTTGCAACAGCGCTTCGCGCCAGTAGACTGCTAGCCTCGACCAATTTCGACATGAGTATCGACTCACCGCTGTAACCGCCTGGCTGCGCGATGCCCCAGCCAGGCGGTAGCAAGCGCAAAAGGATTTGTATGGCCGGTATCAAGATGACCCACGCCTTCGATCAAAAAGGCGTCAAATGGGCTGCAGACGAATACTCCAAGGGCATGGGCGCAGAACCCCTGAACTGTGAGCGCTGCGACGCCACAGTAATTCATGTCGGTTCCTTCACTCGGGACTGCTACGACAACCCCTCAAAGGTTCGTGCCTTCTTCCGCTTGCAACCTAATGGAGCGCACGGCCCCAACTGCCGTTTCGGCTCGTGAAGCCTCTTTGGAGGCAACCCCGCCACTAGCGGCGTTATACGCCCGCGAAATCACAGCCGGTCAGGCATTTCCTGCGGTGTATGCGTCAAATAACCCAGATTCGAAAAAGTACTGGACTCGCCAGTTGCTCATAGCCGCAACTGATTCCGGTGATCGGTCAATGCTCATCACCGCCCTGCAAGAACCAGAGTTCGCCAACCTAAAAACGGATGCACGAAAGGCGCTGCGTCTGGTGGATATTCTGACGTATGGGCCGAATATAGAACTAGGGTGACCTAGATGAGCTCCATCAGGCATGAAAGCTATAGCGCTGCATCCAACTCCCATCGGCACGCAGCCACGCTTCGTGCAGTATCAGGATGGATGTTGGGTCTCCCCGTCTCGATCCGGTTATAAGACCGAAGCTAGTGACATGCTGGCTTACTCAACGATTCAGCTGCAAGTGTTAGCATCGCCAGAACGACATCAGCCCGAACCCTAGCGCATGCCTCGTACCCAGCAAAACCTCACCAAGCTGAGAGACGCCTTCAGCGAGATTCTTGGTAATCAAAAAGACCACTACACGGATGCACGGATCCCTGAATTGCTCTTCAAGCTGGGTCTTGATGACTGCACTGAGTACGACTCCAAAAGGCGGCATCTCCAGAAAGCCGTAGAAGCTGCGGGGGATGTCCAAATAGTGGCTGCCGCTCAGAGGGCTTTAGAGCTAATTGGCTTCGAGGTTCATGAGCGCGACCAGCTTCAAGAGCTTGTGTGGGACGATGGGACAGCACCTGTCATTCCAGGTCGCTACCGTCGAGAGCTGGCAGAAAAGCTCAACGCCATAGACCTGTACATGGAAAGGGATGCGTTCGAACAGGTGCTCAACGAGTTCTGGCGAATCGACACGATGTCGTTCGTGAACTTGATCCGACCGACCCCGACACTTCGCCAAGAAATTGTCCGTCACTACATCGAGAATCCCGACTGGGATGCGGTGACGCTGTTCGACAGACTCGGGGCGTTTCAGTCCTCGCATCCCCGATTTGGGCGATTCGTCGAAGCCCTGGCTTCGTCGCAGGTATTGCCCAACGAACCCGCTCAACGAAAATTCATCGAAATCGTTAACGACATCCTCAAAGCATGTGGAGTCCACGTTGTCGTAGGGGTGGGAGAGGATGCGTTCCTGACTGCCTCCTTGGCCTACGTAGGAACAGGCAAACAGTCATCCCCCAAGAACCTCATCTTTGCTTCTACCACGAAGCCAGACCTGCGACTGGGCAACGCCCTGGACAACGATATCGAGGTGATGTCTGACCCAACGGATGTCCTGATCTATGACCGTCCGATCGGGAGTTCTGGTCTCCTGTGGCGGGACTTGCAGGCTTGGTACTCCCAAGCTTATGGCGTCGAGGAAAGCCAAGCCAAAAAAAGCCTGTATCGACGTCTGGAAGCGAGCTTGCCGAAATCATCGCCCCCTCAAGCGCTGGCCTTTAGCAGTTTCTTCAAAGCCTTCACGACAGCGATTCCTGATCTTCCAGTCTTGCTGCCTGAGGTCTGGTTTCACTGGGATCCCCAAACGGTCTCACGGCGCGGTAAGGAGGCACTGTTGAGGTCGCGCATGGACTTCCTACTGCTTCTTCCGGGCGGGGTGCGGGTTGTCATCGAGATTGATGGCAAACACCACTATTCCGACGCAAACGGGCGCCCAAATCCACGCCTCTACGCAGAGATGATGGCAGCTGACAGGGCATTGAGGCTAGTGGGGTATGAGGTCTATCGTTTTGGCGCTTATGAACTCGGGCAGCCCAATGGGGAGGAGGTGCTTATTGGATTCTATCGCTCATTGTTTGAGCGGTACTCGCTGTTGCGGGCACCGTGATTCTATTCGACCCGGCACGTTCCACTTTGAGGCATCTATGGGCATCTTGCGCCCAACACCGTAACTTAATGTATCGACTGGTGGTCGGGTGTTAAGTTAGTCGATCACCGCGCCATGTGACGGGTAATCGACAACATCGCAGCATCGAATCAGTTTATCAGCGGGAAGAAGCCATATCGCCCATTCCTTCTGCTCTTGGTAAAGTGCTGATAATTCATCTGAGGGATAAGCGCCATATCAGGCTCCTTATTCTCAAATATAATCACTTGAGAATCTTTGAAGTTATCTGCAATGTCCTGATAGAACGCATAAATCACGTCCGCGGCAACTTCCTCATCGTCTTCCTCTGGCTCCGGATCTCCTTCCTTGTAAGTGGTCAGTGGCGAATCGAGCACCACAAAGCCAGGATGGCGCCCAGAAAGCTTCAGCAAATTCATCAGCCCCAGCGCAAATGCTGCGGAAGCGATCGCTCGATACCCCTTGCCGAAATTGCCTCTCGCACTCCCACCAATGGTGATGTCTCGTGCTGTGAAATCGAATTTTACCGGGAGGTAATTAGGGAAGCTCCAGCGCTCCAAGATCGCCTGAATCTCTTGCACCAGCGGCTGGGCTGATTGCTCAAAGCTTTCCGGTGTATACGTGTTTTGTTCTTCAAGCAGCAGAACACCCAGTCGTTTTAGCTCATCCCTCAGCCTGGCCTTATCGGCAACGCGTCTTTCCAGCGCCGAGTGATCATGCTTGAGGCACGAAGCAAGCTCCTTCAGGTCGCTCACTGTCTGTACCGAGTCCTGGATCTCGGACGTGATCAGCTTCTCCAGTGCGGCGATGGACGTTTTGGTGGCCTGCGCGCTGGAGGAGTTCCGTTCAATCGCTACCGTAAGGGATCCCTGTGCTTCCGCGAGCTCGTGGATGTTCTTCGAGATTCGATCCAATTCGAAGGAAACACCTTTCTTGATGTCATCAACATCCGTCGTGCATAACTCGGAGTCGAAATGGTTGCCGCAGGTTGGACAAAGCACCGAGTCTGAATCATCAAGCAGGACTGCGGCCTGCTCAATGCCCTGTAGACGCTGACGGTCTGATTCGTACTTCTGACCAAGCATATCAAATCGGCCAAGGAGAGCCTTGTCTTCAGCAATTTTGCCTTCGACTACCTCCAGTTCGGATATATGGTTAGCCTTCTGTGTGAATAGGTCTTCACTCGAATGGAACGCGCCTTTCAGTTCAGTTTCAGCCGACTCCAGCCGAAGCGAGACCTGGGTCGTAAACGAATTGAATTTCTGGAGTTCAAGGACATCAGCGGCATCGTCACCCGGATAGAATTGCTTGATGATGTCTTCGACAGCAGCAACCCTATGCCTTAACGCCCCCTTTGACGCCAGCTCCTTCTTAGCCTGTTTGACCCCTGCGTCGTCTTTCCCCGTAAGTAACAACTTCAGGATGGATGTTTCTTTAGTGCCCTCATCATTCTGACCAGTCCCCAGAGGAGAGTAATCAGCCACAATTCGCGTTTCATCCATCAAAAAAACTTTTTCGAAATCGCGAAGCGAGAAAGAAGCATTGTTTAGCGAAACGGTACCTTTCAGCAAAAGCTTTCCATTCAACCCCAACCTGTCCAAAAACTGGTTAGAGATAGAGTTCATCTTCGTAGGGTTGTGCTTTACCCCCAGAATTTGAATCTTCCCCTCTTCATCATAAAAGGTAGGCTTGGAACTTGCAGAAAGCTCCCTCTCGATCGTAAAGGAGGTCTCATCATCATTTACAAACTTAACCTTGACCGAAGTATACCCTAGAGACTCGCCAATGGGCTTTGGAGGCTTGTTTGCACCCAGAGCAAATTTGATACACTGAACGATGTAAGATTTACCTGTGTTAGAGCCGCCTTGGACAACGTTAGCACCCTTCGTAAAAAAAACAGCGGCGTCCCTACGCTCAGCGCCACTCACAACAACACTTTCAATATACATCAGACTACCCTGTCAACTTTATAAATAGTGCGGCGCTGAGCGGAGAGGTAATCAATATTTTGCTCAACCCATGAAACGCGCCGCCTGAAATCTGCGTGATACTCAGTGGTTAACTTGGCAGCAAATGCCATGCCTGCGTCAGTAATAGAGTATCGAATGCCGTGCTCATCAACCTGAGAGTTCATCAGCCCCTTCGCGGTAAAAAGCTTGATGGCGTCAGGGAAAATTTCCCGCCGACGAACCAGTTCAGCCAGACGATTCAGCATCATTGGATGCAGGCTTGGCCCTCCTTGGAAGTCACCGCTATAAATCGATGCATAGTCCAAGAAGATCAGCTCGTCTAGGTCAAGCTTCCGGGAAAGGCCAGCGAGCAACATGACGATACGTGCCCCAATCTCCACAGGGCTGTTGTACAAATCCTTTGAGTTCATCATCTATTTCTTGATCCATTTAAACTTCAGGTCATTCACCAACTGATGGCACAGGCCCTTTCGATCGGAGGTCTGCAAGAAATGACGGAGTGGATGGGAGTCATATGGAATATTTACGGACTGTGTGCTCACTTGGAGAAAACGCTGATATCCATCGTCGTGCTTTTGTCGCACAACACTGTGCACGCCTTCGTGGCACTCGTCTTTGAGCTTTTGATAGCACTCTGTAGGAAACGCATCGCGCGAAAACATCTCCAATGACTCTGCGCTGAAGAAGTTGATCCTCGCTCGCTCCAGATCATCCTTGTAATCAGTGTCCATAACGCTATCAAGTGAATACTCTGCCCCATCGGCATCGGAGAAAGCGTGCAGGAGAGCTTCAATGTAGACCTTCTCGTTATCCCCAACAGAATCAGGTACGGATTTCTGAACCTGTGGCCGCTTTAGATGGTAGCTCCCGAAACGCGTCGAGTGATACGGTGTCAGCGCATGCTTAGCAATCAACTCCTGAGAGGACATCTCATCAACAAAAGAAAAGTCGATGGTGTTGAGATAGTCCAACAGAGCACCCTCAAGAAGAATGGACTCTGTCTTAGTGATCTTATCCTTACAGGCCTTATCCCAGCGCTTGATGATCTCGACCTTAATGCGAGACTTTTTGGCCAGCATGTCAATGCAGTCAGAACTACAGCCCTTCGGCGACACAAAGCGGTACTCACGGGGCAGGGTGTAATCTTCTTTCCATGTGTAGTAAACCAGCTTACCCAACTCCGCCACAACGTTTGCAACGCTCAGCTTATCTTTGTAGTGCTTGCATTGATAATTGTCCCACCCCGTTGCGTACCGGGCGATGACATCGCGCCCCTTATCTCCCGCACCAGCACAGCGGGTTACCGTCTCGTAACCTTTACCTAGGTAAGAAACGAATTCCAGAGTAAAGACTTCCCAATCATCCGCAGACATGATCTGCAGACGATCCAGAGGGTGGACTGGCTCACCTTTTTCTATATCTAGTGCCGTGAGCTCGAATTCCGGGGCTGAAGGGAGCTTGATGGTGTTCTCACCAAAAGACATTAGCTTCACCTCTCCGACCAGGTGCGCCACCCACAAAATAATAGTTAAAGGAAATCATAATCCGAGATCGCGCTCCAACTGAAGAGCCTTGATATGATTTGGCATATCACCAATAATTTTATTTTGGTTCTTCCGCAAGGCACCCGTGAGCTTCTTCAGGAAACGCTGATTCAACTCCATGTTCCCTGATAGTTCACCAATGATAATATCGGGGTAAACGTCAGCTTCTTCCAACGCCATTGTCAACGCCGCACGGGCTGCGCCAATTGGCTTGTCCATCGCATATTCGATTAGATCAGCTGGGTGAAAAGCGTATTCCTGTTCCTGCTCACTCATGCATGAATCCCTTAGTTATTGAAATGTTGTTCGACTGATTATGTTCGGCTGGGCGACTCATCGAGGGTGTTGGTCAGATGCGTTGGTTAGATGTTCATCAAATCTCAGGCACGACGAAAGCTCCCGAGTAAATACTCCGGATATAGTCGCTGTATGTCTGCGTTCCTGTGGCGTAGCTGATCCATGCCGAGCTCCTACCGCCCTCCTCACCCGCTAGGCGAGGGTTACTGGGCATCCGGGTGTCCCTGGGTAATGGCACAATACTATCGTCATTGCGCTGCATTGTGAAACCCGCTGGCCCATCTCCGTCGCGATCTTTATGGATCGTGAGGGGCTCGTAAGCCAGGCCAAAGCTCCCCTGTATCGACACCTCTAAGAGGCTTGAACTGGCGAGATCGACTATGCATCGATATGGGCCGGTTTAGGGGGGCAAAAGCAAACCGGCAAAATCCTGAGGCCTCCGGGGTATGCCATAGATAGTGGTGTGTCAGTAACATCTAGCTTAGAGCACTCCCTATCGAAAGCAGAGCTTAAGCTTGTTAATGCAGGAGCAGGAGCAGGAGCAGGAGCAGGAGCAGGAGCAGGAGCAGGAGCAGGAGCAGGTCAAAGCCTAAGGACTTTGACACCAATTAGACATCTGTCCACAAAACGTTTTTATTGTCGACGATCACCCCGTCATCCGCCTTGCCGTTCGAATGCTGCTTGAACACGAAGGTTACAAAGTTGTTGGTGAAACAGATAATGGGGTCGACGCCATGCAGATGGTTCGAGAATGCATGCCCGACCTGGTCATACTCGACATCAGCATTCCAAAACTGGATGGGCTGGAAGTGCTCTCCCGTTTCAACGCCATGAGTACCCCCATCAAAACATTGGTATTAACAGCGCAGTGCCCGACGATGTTTGGTATTCGCTGCATGCAGTCCGGCGCCTCGGGGTATGTGTGCAAACAGGAAGACCTGAGTGAATTGATCAGCGCCATAAAAGCAGTATTGTCAGGTTACAACTACTTTCCAAGTCAGGCCTTGAACCCTGTTCGAGGAGATGATGCACGCTACGCTGACCTGGAGTTATTCAAGTCAGTCAATGACCGGGAGTTGATGGTATTGCAACTTTTTGCTCAAGGCCGCACCAACAAGGAAATTGCCAAAGGCATGTTTCTGAGCAACAAGACGGTCAGCACCTATAAAAAACGACTCATGCAAAAGCTCAAGGCCCAATCGCTGGTTGAGCTCATTGAAATGGCAAAACGTAACGCATTAGTGTGAGGGACAGGATGCCCAGTCGTATAAAGGACTATTTGATACTGATGGCCGCGGGTGTATGCCTGAGCGCCTCGGTGGCCGCTGCGCAGACAACCAATGACTTCTACACCTTGCTCAGTCGCTCAACGACAGGAAACCTGGAAGTCCAGCTGGATCAATCACAACGGCAATGGGTCAAGAACAAACGTGAACTGATCCTCGGTACCTCGGCCCCGGATTATCCGCCCTTCGACCTGACCATCAGCGGCCACGACTATGAGGGTTTTACCGCCGACTACGCAGGCATCCTCGGCAACACCACCGGTTTGCCCATCAAGGTTCAGCGTTTCGCCTCTCGCGGTGCAGCCATCGAGGCGCTTGAGAATGGCGAAGTCGACCTGCTCGGCACCGCCAATGGATTCGAGGCGCGCACTGCCGACATCGTGCTTTCCACGCCCTATGCCGTGGATCAACCGGTCCTGGTGACACGCGAAGGGGAAACCCGATCCCTGACCGATGGCCTTGCCGATCTGCGGTTGAGCATGGTGTATCACTACTTGCCGCTGGAAGAGGTCAAGGCGATGTATCCGAAGGCGATCATCACTTCCTATCCGTCCTACCAGAATGCAATCAACGCGGTGGCCTTCGATCAGGCTGACGTGTTTCTCGGCGACACCATTTCCACCCATTACATGATCAACAAGGGATACCTGAACAACATCCGCATGGCCAACTTCGGCAAGCACGAAGCCCACGGCTTCAGTTTTGCCGTGCACAAGAACAACCCGGAGCTGCTCGGCATCATCAATGCGATGCTCCTGGTCATCCCCACCAGCGAGCGAGAAAACATCGCCAAGCGCTGGAGCGCCGGCAGTGACATTCTGCTCACCGATCAGAAACTGGACCTGAGCTACAGCGAAGAACGCTGGCTGGCGCAACATCCGGTGGTACGCGTGGTGGTCAATGAGGCCTTTGCGCCGCTGACGTTTTTCGACAGCAATGGCCATTTTCGTGGCGTCACGGCCGACCTGCTTGAACTGATCAGATTACGCACCGGGTTGCGCTTCGACATCCGTCGCAGCCGAAGCAATAGCGAGATGATCGAGCAGATCAACAACAATCAAGCCGACCTGATCGCCGCCCTGCTGCCCAGTACGCCACGCGAAACGACGTTGAACTTCACCCGTCCCTATCTGCAAAACTCGTTCGTCCTGCTGACGCGCAAAGCCGCCGACAGCCCGGCAAACCTTGCACAATTCCAGGACAAACGCCTGGCCATTACCCAGGGCAATCCGTTGCTCGATTACCTGCGCAGCGAGTACCCGCGAATCAAACTGATCGAAACGGCGGACACCTTCAGCGCTGTCGAATTGCTCGCCGAGGGCAAGGCGGAAGGTGCGGTGAACTCGCTGGTGATTGCCAACTACTTCATCTCATCGCGCCTGTTCGAGCACACACTTCAAATCAGCACCACCATCGGCACCCGACAAGCCGCGTTCGCGCTCGCCACCAGCCGCGACGCCAAAGAACTGAACTCGATTCTCAACAAGGCGTTGCTGAGCATTGCGCCAGAAGAGCTGGGCATCATCAACAGCCGCTGGCGTGGCTATTCGGCGTCTTCGCAAAGCACCTGGCGCAGCTATCACCGAGTGTTCTTTCAGGTGGTTATCGGTGCCGGTGTCCTGCTGCTGATTTCCGTTGCCTGGAACGCCTACATGCGTCGTCAGATCAACCAGCGCAAGGCGGCCGAGCGTGCGTTGAACGATCAATTCGAATTCATGCGATCACTGGTCAACGGCACGCCCCATCCGATTTACGTGCGTGATCGTCAGGGCCTGCTGCAAAGCTGCAACGACAGTTACCTGGAAGCCTTCTGCGCAAGACGTGAAGACGTGATCGGCAAAAGCGTCATGCAGGGCAACATGAGCAATGCGTTCGAAGCCTGGGAATATCAGGCCGACTATCAGCGCGTCGTGGCCGAGGGCATCCCGTTGATTCTCGATCGTGCGCTGCACATCGGTGGTCGCCGGCTGACGATTTACCACTGGATTCTTCCCTACCGCGATTCCAGCGGTGAAGTGCAAGGCATCATCGGCGGCTGGATCGACATCAGCGAACGGCGGCAATTGTTCGATGACCTGCGCTGCGCCAAAGAACGCGCCGACGAAGCCAACCGAGCGAAAAGCACGTTTCTGGCCACCATGAGTCATGAGATCCGCACGCCGATGAATGCTGTCATCGGCATGCTTGAGCTGACGCTGAAGCGTATCGAACTCGACCATCCGGATCGTCCGGCCATCGATGTCGCGTACAACTCGGCCAGGGACCTGCTAGAATTGATCGGCGACATTCTCGACATTGCACGGATCGAATCCGGGCACCTCAGCCTGAGCCCGGAGCGGGTCAATCCGGGCGAGATCATCGCCTCGGTGGTGCGGATTTTCGATGGCCTGGCTCGCCAGAAGAATCTCGACTTGCGGGTAGACTTTCACCCTGCCAACCCGGCAATCGACGTCCTGCTGGACCCGATGCGTTTCAAGCAGGTGCTGTCCAACCTGATCAGCAACGCCATCAAGTTTACGGAGCAGGGCCAGGTCAGGATTACCGTCGACCTGCACCCGACCGCCGACCCCGAACAGGTGCAGATGTTGTTGCAGGTTCAGGACAGCGGGATCGGGATCAGCCAGGAAGATCAGCTGCGCTTGTTCGAACCCTTCGCCCAGGCCAGTGACACCGGCCAGTCGAGCCGAGGGGGCGCAGGGCTTGGATTGGTGATCAGCCGCAGCCTGTGCGAGATGATGGGCGGCAGCCTGCATTTGAGCAGCCAGCCGGGTTTCGGCACGCGTGTCCAGGTGTCGTTGCACCTGGCAGCCCTGCCATTCGTGCCGGTGTCGGCGATTGCGCAAACGCCGATTCACGTGACCACGGCCCCGTTGAATGTTCTGGTGGTCGACGATCACCCGGCCAATCGCTTGCTCATGTGCCAGCAACTGGAATTTCTGGGGCATCGATTCAGTGTCGCCGAGGATGGCCAGGCGGGATTCGAGGCGTGGAAGGTCGAGCCGTTCGACCTGGTGATCGCCGATTGCAACATGCCGATCCTCAATGGATACGAACTGGCCCGCGCCATTCGCCGCCATGAACGACAAACCCAACGCCTGCCCTGCACTCTCCTGGGGTTCACCGCCAACGCCCAACCGGAAGAAGTGCAACGCTGCAAACAAGCCGGGATGGACGACTGCCTGTTCAAACCCCTCACCCTGACCGCCTTGAGTCAATGGGTTGAAGGGCTTGAACCAACCGACCGCGCGCCGGCGTTCAGTCTGCAAGGGCTGCGTCTGTTGACGGGTGGCAACCCGGCATTGGACCTGCGTTTATTGACCGAACTGCTGAACAGCAATCGTCTGGACAGAGAGGCGTTGCTGGCGTTGTCCCGCGCCGAGGGTCCGCAGTCATTTATCGACATTGCCCATAAAATCAAGGGCGCCGCGCGAATCGTCCAGGCCTCCCGGTTGATCGACAGCTGCGAGGCACTGGAGAAGGCGTGCCAGCAAGGGTTTGATCATCAACTCGTGGCCCATTGCACGAGGGCCATGGAGCGCTCCATGTTCGAACTGGAGCACGCGTTGCAGCAACAGATCGCAGTCAACGACAAAAGCAGGATGACAGAGCCTTAACTATGCTTGGTCGCTGAGCAGTGTGTTTACCATCATGGAGAGACCTGCAATGCCCAGCCCACTGCGCCCGGATCAACGGCGGTTGCCGTTGCACGTCCATATCAGCGTGATGTTCACCTTCCTGCTGTTGCTGACCGGGGTGGTGCTGGGGCTTTTCAACTACCGACAAACCACGCAGATCATTCTTTCCAGCAGTGAGAAGCTCTTCAACCGCATCGAGCAGGATGTGCGCCTGGACCTGCACAACACCTATGAACCGATTCGTCACTTGTTAAGCCTGCTGGCGGATAACCCGGCGGCCCAGGCCCCCGACCTGGAACAACGCCTGGCCCTGCTCAAACCCTTCAGTCAGTCCCTCAAGGACAATCCCGATCTGGCCTCGCTGTACCTGGGCTACGGCAACGGCGACTTCTTCATGGTTCGCCCGCTGCGCACCGCCGAACTGAAAACCCTGCTCAAGGCCCCGGAGACGGCGGCCTATCAAGTGTGGAGCATTGAGCGAAACAGCAGCGGCCAGGTCCATTCCCAGGGATTGTTTTTCGATCAGGACCTGGCCCTCATCAGCCGCCAGGACAACCCCGACGAAACCTTCGATCCACGAACCCGCGCCTGGTTCTCCAGCGCCAGCCGCGACCGCGATCAGATCACCACCGAACCCTACCTCTTCTTTTCCACCCACAACATCGGCACCACCCTGGCCCGGCGCAGTGGTGAAAGCGCGGTGATGGGCGCCGACCTGACCCTGGCCGAACTGTCCGCGACCCTGGCCAATCATGTCGTCACTCCCAGTACCGAAATCGTGCTGTTCGATGCCGAAGGCAATGCTATCGCTTATCCCGACAGCCGCAAACTGATCATCGACGATCAAACAGCACACCTGGCCAAGGCGGCTGACCTCAGCCCCAGCCTCGGCGCGCTGCTCAATCATCCCCCCGCAGGCAATCGACTGGACGCGGCCGGTCGGCAATGGATCGTCGCCCGCAGCCACATGCAGGAAGGTGGACCGCAGGGACTGCAACTGGCGTTGCTGGTGCCGGAAGATGAATTGCTCGTCGACGCCTACCGCATGCGCTGGCAAGGAGCGCTGATCACCTTGGCCACGCTGTTGTTGTGTCTGCCGGTGGGCTGGTTGACCTCCAGAGTCCTGGTCAAACCCTTGCGCGCGCTGGTGCAGGAAGCCGATGCGATTCGCAGCTTCAATTTCAACTTCCCGGCATCCCGTCGCTCGCCAGTGCTTGAAGTCGACCAGTTGAGCGTCTCGATGCTGCGCATGAAGGACACCCTGGCGAGTTTTTTCCAGATCACCGACAGCCTCAGCGCCGAAACCCGCTTCGCGCCGTTGCTGGAACGGGTGCTGTTTGAAACCGTGAACATAGGTCAGGCGCAGGCGGGTCTGCTCTACCTGCGCGAAAGTGATGGCGATCTCATGGAACCTCAGGGTCTGGTGATCAACGGCACGTCACAGGCATTGTCTTCGTTCGACGTTCGAGCACACGAACTCCAGAGCCCACGCAGCCCCGCATGGCTGCAGCAGCTGGCGAATGCCGACAATGTGGTGATCAATCTCGGTTTCGAACAGGCCGGGGATCTGCAAAAGGTGTTGCTTGCGCTGGAATCTCCCCGGGTTCATCTGATCGGCATTCGCCTGCACAACCGCCATAGCGAAACCGTGGGCCTGCTGATTTTGTTGTTGGCCGATAGCGGCCATGAAAGCGACCTGGAAAAACTACGACCGGACCGCATCGCATTTCTCCAGGCCGTCTCCGGCGCGGCTGCGGTGACCATTGAAAGCCAGCGTCTGCAGGCCAAACAAAAACAGCTGCTGGACGCCTTCATTCAATTGCTCGCCGGTGCGATCGACGCCAAAAGCCCCTACACCGGCGGTCACTGCCAGCGCGTGCCGGCATTGACGCTGATGCTCGCCCAGGCTGCCGCCGCCAGCCAGGACCCGGCCTTCAGCGGCTATCAACCCACCGAAGACGAGTGGGAGGCGTTGCACATCGCCGCCTGGCTGCACGACTGCGGCAAGGTCACCACCCCGGAATACGTCGTCGACAAAGCGACGAAACTGGAAACCCTGAACGACCGCATCCACGAAATCCGCACCCGTTTCGAAGTGCTCAAGCGCGATGCCTGGATCAACTACTGGCAAGCCATTGCTTTAGGTGGTGACGAGCAGCACCTGGCCGAACAGCGCAATGCCACGTTGGCCGGTCTGGACGATGATTTTGCCTTCGTTGCCCGCTGCAACCTGGGTGGTGAGGCAATGGCCGAGCCTGACCTGCAGCGCCTGCGCAGCCTGGCCCAACGCACCTGGACCCGGACGCTGGATGACCGGCTGGGCGTTTCCTGGGAAGAGAATCGGCGTCAGGCCCGCACCCCGGCGCCGACCCTGCCCGTCAGCGAGCCGCTGCTGGCGGATAAACCCGAGCACCTGTTCGAACGGGCGGAAGCCGAACGGATTCCCGACGACAATCCCTGGGGGTTCAAGCTCGATGTGCCGCGCTACAAGTACAACCGGGGCGAGCTGTACAACCTGAGCATTGCCCGAGGCACCCTGACGCGCGAAGAGCGTTACATCATCAATCACCACATGGTGCAGACGATCCGGATGCTCAGCCACCTGCCCTTCCCCGCCCATCTCAACAACGTCGCGGAAATCGCCGGTGGTCACCACGAGAAAATGGACGGCACCGGTTACCCCAAACGGTTGAAGCGCGAAGAAATGAGCCTGCCGGCGCGGATGATGGCGATTGCCGATATTTTCGAAGCGCTGACCGCCGCCGATCGCCCCTACAAGAAAGCCAAGTCGTTGAGCGAAGCGCTGGGGATCATGGCGACGATGTGTCGTGACGCCCACATCGACCCGCAATTGTTCGAGTTGTTCATCAATGCGCACATCTATCTGCAATACGCCGAGCGATTCCTCGACCCGCAACAGATTGATGCGGTCGACCCGGCAAGCCTGCTGGTCAAGGCAGGCTTGCGGGCATGATCAGCAGTCGGTCAGGCGCAGGAATATCGCGGCCAATTGTTCGATGCCGGCCTGATCTTCAGCGGTAAAACGCGCCAGGCTCGGGCTGTCGAGGTCCAGCACGCCGATCAATCGACCGTCCTTGACCAGCGGCACCACCAGTTCGCTGTTCGACGCGCTGTCGCACGCGATATGCCCGGGGAACGCGTGCACGTCTTCGACGAGCTGGGTCTTCAAGCTCGCCGCCGCCGCCCCGCAGACACCGCGACCGAAGGGAATCCGCACGCAAGCGATCTGCCCCTGAAACGGACCGAGCACCAGCTCTTCGTTGCGATTGAGGTAGAAACCGGCCCAGTTCAGGTCATCGAGCTGGTTGTACAGAAACGCCGAAAACTGTGCGGCGTTGGCGATGAAATCCCGCTCGTTCGCCAGCAATGATTCCAACTGTGCCCACAGCATGCCGTAGCCTTCGAGGCCCTGGCCGCTCTGTTGTAAATCGATCATGCCTTGTGCTCCAACAGCTTGAGCCCGACCCAATAGCGGGCAAATTGATACGCGCAACGTCCGTTGCGATTGCCCCGCCCCGTTGCCCAGCGCACGGCGAGGATGTCCAGTTCTTCGTTACGCTGCCACTCAAGGCCCGCCTTGTCGGCCAATTGACCGATCCAGTGTTCGACGACGTTGAGGAAGTGCTCCTGGGTAAACGGGTAGAACGACAGCCACAAGCCAAATCGATCCGACAGCGCGATCTTGTCTTCCACCGCCTCGCTGGGATGCAGTTCGCCGTCGACCCGTTTCCAGTTTTCGTTATCGCTTTCCTTTTCCGGCACCAGGTGGCGACGGTTGGACGTGGCGTAGAGCAAGACGTTATCCGGGGCCTGTTCGAGAGAACCATCGAGCACGCTCTTGAGCACGCGATAGTCGCCCTCGCCCGACTCGAACGACAGGTCATCGCAGAACAGCACAAAACGCTGGGGCAACCTGGCAATCTGTTCGACCACCCGCGGCAAGTCTGCCAGGTGATCGCGTTCGATCTCGATCAGCCGCAGGCCGGCCTCGGCGTGTTCGGACAACAACGCGCGAACCAGCGACGATTTACCGGTGCCACGCGAACCCCAGAGCAGTGCATGGTTGGCCGGCATGCCGTCGAGGAACTGCTGGGTATTGCGCCCCAGTTGCTCCACTTGTCGGTCGACACCGATCAGGTCGGACAATCGCGTTTCGAGGCTGACGTGCAGCGGCAGCAGAAAACCGCTGCGCCCTTCGCGTTGCCAGCGTGCGGCCAGGCAATCATTCCAGTCGATGGCTTGCCGAGGTGCGGGCAACAGCGGTTCGATACGGGCCAGGACAGCATCGGCGCGTTCAAGAAAAGCATTTAATCGGGAATCCACGTCTTCTCCTCGGGCTCGTTCACAGTGATGATGATGCTACAGCACCGAAACAAGCGTTCAAGGCCCTGTTCATCCCTTGATACAAGGTCTCGCGAGAACATCGGTATCCATGCATGATCGGCTATGCTTGAGCAGCGAAGGGAAACGGAAGTGGTTCAACACCCCATGGATATTAAGTTCACCAACCGGCTGTCGTACAAACAAGCCCGGCTTACCGTGCTGGTCGGTTTCATTCTGGGCACGCTGCTCAGCCTGCTGCAAATAGGCATCGATTATGCCAGTGAAGACGCCTCCATCAACCGTGAAATACGGTCTTTGCTGGAAATCAGCCATAACCCGGCCTCACGCATCGCCTACAACATCGACGCCGAACTCTCCCAGGAACTGACCCTGGGGTTGCTGCGCTCGCCCGCCATCGTCGGCGCGCAGTTGACCGACAACAACGGGACCGTGCTGGCCAGCGTCAAGCGACCGGGGCTGCAAAGCGATTATCGACTGCTCAGCGACTTCCTGTTCGGCGCCAACCGGCAATTTGAAGACCGCCTCTATCTGGATCACCTGCCGAGTGAATCCCTCGGCACCCTGCGCCTGGACGTCGACACCTTTTCATTCGGCAGCCGCTTCCTGCGTCGGGCCGAAGTGACCCTGCTCAATGGCTTCGCGCGCAGCCTGTTGCTGACCGGAATCCTGCTGGCGCTGTTCTACGTGATGCTGACCAAGCCGTTGGTGCGGGTCATCCGCGAACTCAGCGGCCGCGATCCGCGCAGCACGGAGCCAACGTCGCTGGAGTGCCCGACGGGCCATGAAAACGATGAGATCGGTGTGTTGGTCGAGGCCGCCAACCAGCAATTCGAAAACATTACCACCGAGATCCAGCAACGGCGCAACGCTGAAAACCGCCTGACCGACTACCTCAGTCAACTGGAAAACATCGTCTCGGCCCGCACGGCGGAACTCAAGGCCATCAACGCCAGGCTCAGCCAATCCAATCAGGAACTGGAAGTCGCCCGCAGCACGGCGTTGGACATGGCCGAAGCACGCTCGGTGTTCCTGGCCAACATGAGCCACGAAATCCGCACGCCCCTCAACGGCCTGTTGGGGATGATCGCGCTGTCCCTGGACGGCCCGCTCAATGGCGAGCAACAGCAACAGCTGTCCATCGCCCATGACTCGGGCAAAGTCCTGGTGGAACTGCTCAACGATATCCTCGATCTGTCGAAGTTCGACGCCGGCCAACTTGAGCTTGAACATATCCCGTTCGACCTCGGCTCGCTGATTGAGGACACCGCCAACCTGCTGTCGCAGAATGCCGCGCCGAACGTTGAGCTGAGCTGCCTGATCGATCCGCAATTTCCCGCGCTGGTGCTCGGTGATCCGACCCGAGTCCGGCAGATCGTCAGTAACCTGCTGTCCAACGCCCTCAAGTTCACCCGTTTCGGTCGGGTCGACGTGCGCCTGTCGACGTTCGAAGACGGTGTCAGAATCGAAGTCTGTGACACCGGCATCGGCATCGCGCAGGACGCCCAGGTTAAGATCTTCCAGCCCTTCACCCAGGCCGGTGCCGGTATTACCCGGCAATTTGGCGGGACCGGGCTCGGGCTGGCGCTGACCTACAACCTCTGCGAAGCCATGCAAGGGCGCCTCACCATCAGCTCGGAAGCGGGCTTTGGCAGCCAGTTTTGCGCCGACCTGCCGCTGCCCAGCCACACCCGAGCCCTTGCGCCGGCAACGTTGCAGGGCAAGGTCATCGCCATTACCAGTGCCAGCAGCGGTCTGGCGGAATTGTTGAAAACCTTGTTGCCCGGTTGGGGACTCGACTTTGAACAGCGGTCCATCGATGAGCCGATGATCGGCCTGAACCCCGATGTATTGATCACCGATTGCCCCGAATGCCTGTTCGGCCTGCGCACCACCTGCGCTGCGCCCATTCTGCTGGTCACCGCCTATGGCAACTTCATGCCCAGCGAAGAAGCCAGCGCCCTCGCGCCTTTGCAGCAACAGGCGCGGCCGCTGGCGCGCAACGCGTTGTACCAGACCTTGCGGCGCGTGCTGCAACCGGAACTGCACACGATCAACGGTGCCCGACTCGACACCCTTTCACCGCTGCGACGCGGACGGGTGCTGCTGGTGGAGGACAACCCGGTCAACCAATTGGTGGCCAAGGGCATGCTCGGCAAACTCGGTTGCGAGGTGATTGTCGCCGCGCACGGTGGCGAAGCACTGGATCAGCTTGAGCACAAGGAATTCGATCTGGTGCTGATGGACTGCAACATGCCGGTGATGGACGGCTACGAAGCCAGTCGGCAAATCCGTCGCAGCGGCCGCTGGCCACAACTGCCCATCGTCGCCCTGACCGCCAACGCCATGTCCGAAGAACGCGAACGCTGCCGTGCGGCGGGCATGAGCGATTACCTGGCCAAACCCTTCCGCCGGGAAGAACTCGCTGCCCTGCTGGACTTATGGATACCGGCTACGACAGTGCTTTGATTTGCCCCAACAGGTGATCAAGACCGTCGCGCAACTCATTCAGGCGATCCAGATCGACCCCGCTGTCGCACAACAGGCGAGCTTTGAGCGGCCCGACCTGATCGCGTAATGCCTGGCCGGCGGGCGACAAACTCAAATGCACTTCACGCTCATCCCGCGCCGAACGCTGCCGCTGGACCAGGTGCAGTTGCTCAAGACGCTTGAGCAGCGGCGTCAGCGTGCCGGAATCCAGCGCCAGGCGTTCGCCCAACGCCTTGACCGTCGGCTGCTCCGGCGCGGCGTCCTGCCATTCCCACAACACCAGCATCGCCAGGTATTGCGGGTACGTCAGGCCGAGCTGATCGAGCATCGGCTTGTAGGCGCGGATCACCGCCCGGGAAGCGGCGTACAACTTGAAGCAGAGTTGGTTGTCGAGCTTCAGGGAATCGACTGACAACGTGTTCATTTGAGCAGGGCTTCGATCTCGCGGCTCAGGTCCTGCGGCTTGGTCGCCGGCGCAAAGCGTTTGACCAATTGGCCGTCCTTGCCGATCAGGAACTTGGTGAAGTTCCACTTGATGCCCTGGGAACCGAGGACACCCGGTGCGCGTTTTTTCAACTGAACGAACAATGGATGAGCGTCGGCGCCATTGACTTCGATCTTTTTGAACAGCGGGAAGCTGACACCGAAGTTCAGCTCGCAGAACTCGGAAATCGCCCCTTCGTTGCCCGGCTCTTGCTTGCCGAACTGATTGCACGGGAAGCCGAGCACCACCAGGCCTTGATCCTTGTAGGTCTGCCACAGCTCTTCAAGGCCTTTGTATTGCGGGGTGAAACCGCATTTGCTCGCGGTATTGACCACCAACACGGCTTTGCCGGCGAAATCCGCCAGGGTCTTTTGTTCACCTTTGATGGTGGTCACCGGGATGGTCAGCAGGTTGTCGCTCATGATCCGGACTCTGAATGAAGGAAGATGAGGCAAACATAGCGAGCAATTGAATTGCGTGCAATTTAATAAATCGATGGCGTGCACCTGTAGGAGCGAAGCTTGCTCGCGAAGAGGGACTGACATTCAACATTGATGTCGACTGTAAATCCGCCTTCGCGAGCAAGCTTCGCTCCTACAGGGGGTTCTTTACGTGCGTGGGACCAGTTCCAGGCACACCGAATTGATGCAGTAACGCAGGCCGGTCGGCGGCGGGCCGTCCGGGAACACGTGCCCCAGGTGCGCGTCGCATTTGGCGCAGACCACTTCGGTACGGACCATGCCGTGGCTGACGTCACGGATCTCGACCATCGCGCTGTCGCCGATCGGTGCGTAGAAGCTCGGCCAGCCGCAGCCGGAATCGAACTTGGTCCTGGAGTCGAACAGTGGCTCGTTGCAGCAGATGCAGTGGTAAACACCGTCGACCTTGCTGTCGTTGTATTTGCCGGAGAACGGCCGTTCGGTGCCCTTGAGGCGGCACACGTTGTACTGCTCTGGATCGAGCATCGCCTTCCATTCTTCCAGGGTTTTTTCCAACTTTTCCATTGTCACACCTCAGCAGCTGAAAAAGCCCGATCTGTACCTTTTCCACGGATCGGGCGGCACGTATGATTGCGCCTCGTCAAACGCCAGTCTGGCAGCCAGACCACGCGCATTCAAACGGATTTATGGGTGCTGCCTCTCAAGGCGTCAGGCCTGTGTGAATACGCAGGATTCCCAGCACGGTCGTTCATACGCCGCCTGGATCGTTCATTTTCGGGAACACATCGCCATGCAGGTCAGCAAATCGAACAAGCTCGCCAACGTCTGCTACGACATTCGCGGCCCAGTGCTCAAGCACGCCAAACGCCTGGAAGAGGAAGGCCATCGCATCCTCAAGCTGAACATCGGCAACCCGGCGCCCTTTGGTTTCGAAGCGCCGGATGAAATCCTCCAGGACGTGATCCGCAACCTGCCGACCGCCCAGGGTTACAGCGACTCCAAGGGCCTGTTCAGCGCGCGCAAGGCCGTCATGCAGTACTACCAGCAAAAGCAGGTGGAAGGTGTCGGCATTGAAGACATCTACCTGGGCAACGGCGTTTCCGAACTGATCGTGATGTCGATGCAGGCCTTGCTCAACAACGGCGACGAAGTGCTGGTGCCGGCGCCTGACTATCCACTGTGGACCGCAGCCGTGAGCCTGTCGGGCGGCAACCCGGTGCATTACCTGTGTGACGAGCAGGCCAACTGGTGGCCGGACCTGGCCGACATCAAGGCCAAGATCACGCCGAACACCAAGGCGCTGGTGATCATCAACCCGAACAACCCGACGGGTGCGGTGTATTCGAAGGAAGTTCTGCTGGGCATGCTGGAATTGGCCCGTCAGCACAACCTGGTGGTTTTTTCCGACGAGATCTACGACAAGATTCTCTATGACGATGCCGTGCACATCTGCACCGCTTCGCTGGCGCCGGACCTGCTGTGCCTGACCTTCAACGGCCTGTCCAAGTCATATCGCGTGGCCGGCTTCCGTTCCGGCTGGATCGCCATTTCCGGCCCGAAACAGCACGCCCAGAGCTACATCGAAGGCATCGACATGCTGGCCAACATGCGCCTGTGCGCCAACGTGCCGAGTCAGCACGCGATCCAGACCGCCCTCGGCGGCTATCAGAGCATCAATGACCTGGTGCTGCCGCAAGGTCGCTTGCTGGAACAGCGCAACCGTACCTGGGAACTGCTCAACGACATTCCGGGCGTGAGCTGCGTCAAGCCGATGGGTGCGCTGTACGCGTTCCCGCGCATCGATCCGAAGGTCTGCCCGATCCACAACGACGAGAAGTTCGTGCTCGACCTGCTGCTCTCCGAGAAGCTGCTGGTGGTTCAAGGCACCGCCTTCAACTGGCCATGGCCGGACCACTTCCGGGTCGTGACCCTGCCGCGCGTGGATGACCTGGACATGGCCATCGGACGCATCGGCAATTTCCTCAAGTCCTATCGCCAATAAGTGGCCTGTCACCGTGCGACGCATGCCCCGGTCGCACGGTGATTGATTCTGCAACATATCTTTGCGCACTGCCGACCGTCGCCGCTTCGATCGCTGGCCGATGACCCGTTGCGTGCTCGCGTCCAACAACGACGGGGGTCGCGACGTGAATCGGCTGACAACCACTTCCCGCAACGACGTCGGAAATGCCCTTCAACCAGCTAGACTATTGCCGTAGGACACAGTTTGAAATAGTCACTCGGTTGAATAGCCCGGTGCAGCACCTTATATACCCCGCAGTACGCTACATCTTTAGCATGAGGAGATTTCTACAACCATGATGCGCATCCTGCTGTTTTTGGCCACTAACCTGGCGGTCGTGCTGATTGCCAGCATCACCCTGAGCCTTTTCGGCTTCAACGGGTTCATGGCGGCCAACGGGGTTGATCTCAACCTCAATCAGCTGCTGATTTTCTGTGCGGTCTTTGGTTTCGCCGGTTCCCTGTTCTCGCTGTTCATCTCCAAGTGGATGGCGAAGATGAGCACCAGCACCCAAATCATCAGCCAGCCGCGCACTCGCCATGAACAATGGCTGCTGCAAACCGTTGAGCAACTGTCCCGCGAAGCCGGGATCAAGATGCCCGAAGTCGGGATTTTCCCGGCCTACGAGGCGAATGCGTTCGCCACCGGCTGGAACAAGAACGACGCACTGGTCGCGGTCAGCCAGGGCTTGCTCGAGCGGTTCTCGCCAGATGAAGTGAAAGCCGTTCTGGCCCACGAAATCGGCCACGTGGCCAATGGTGACATGGTGACGCTGGCGCTGATCCAGGGCGTGGTGAACACCTTCGTGATGTTCTTCGCACGGATCATAGGCAACTTTGTCGACAAGGTGATCTTCAAAAACGAAGAAGGCCAGGGCATTGCCTACTACATTGCGACCATCTTCGCCGAACTGGTCCTGGGTATCCTGGCCAGCTCCATCGTCATGTGGTTCTCGCGCAAACGCGAATTCCGTGCCGACGAAGCCGGTGCACGCCTGGCCGGTACCAGCGCGATGATTGGCGCCCTGCAACGCTTGCGGGCCGAACAAGGGCTGCCGGTGCACATGCCGGACACCCTGAACGCCTTTGGCATCAACGGTGGCATCAAACAAGGGTTCGCCCGCATGTTCATGAGCCACCCGCCGCTGGAAGAGCGTATTGACGCACTGCGTCGTCGGGGCTAATAAACTCCGCACAACGCGCTAAAAGAAAAGGCCCGCAGCGATGCGGGCCTTTTTTTTGTCTGCTGATGGGTGCGGTGTTCATTCTGGCCCCTTCGCGAGCAAGCCCGCTCCCACATTAGATCGCGGTCAAAGGTGGGAGCGGGCTTGCTCGCGAAGGGGCCAGTGAACTCAATACACCTTAACGGCTGGAAACCCGATACACCCGCTCTTCAAGCCGGGTGACACCGCTCTCGATAAACTTCCAGCTCTCGCCCAGAACGTCCTGATCCTCCAGAATCTTCAGCTCCCACGACGCGCCAAACAACCGCTGCACTTCGTCGTCCAGTACTGCAAAGGGAGGACCTTCCTTTTGCGCCTGGTCGTAATCCAGGGTGATCAACAGCCCCAGAGAATCCTTCGGCACAATCCGCTTCAAGTGCTCGGCGTATTGCTCGCGCATCTTCGGTGGCAAGGCGATCAACGCAGCGCGGTCGTACAGCGCGCTGCAATCGGCGACATCACCGGCCGTCAACGCGAAGAAATCACCGCACCAGATCTCGATCGAACCCGCACGATAGACGGTGAAGGGGCCTTGGTCGCTGACGTCCGGGTCAAACTGATGTTCGTGGAAAAAGTCTTCCACGGCCTTTTCCGATAACTCGACACCCAATACCTCGTGACCGCATTTCCCCAGCCACAGCAGATCCAGGCTTTTCCCACATAACGGCACCAGTACGCGCGAGCCCTCTTCCAGGCCGAGCTGCGGCCAGTACCGCTGCAGGTATGGATTCACTTCCGGCAGGTGAAAGCCGATCTGATTCGACGTCCACCGCTTGTGCCAAAACTCCGGCTGCATAATTAATCCCGAAAATTCGATCAAAAGACCCTAAAACTTATATTAGATTTAGATCAATGATCTGACTGAAGATGGTGCCATCTTACCCCTCAGGAGCTCGTTCATGTTCCCCAGCCTGTATATATCCCATGGTTCACCCATGTTGGCACTGGAACCGGGCGCCAGTGGCCCGGCCCTCGCGCGATTGGCCGCCGAATTACCGAAACCCAAGGCCATCGTAATCGTTTCCGCGCATTGGGAAAGTCATGAACTATTGGTCAGTGGCCATCCACAGCCTGAAACCTGGCATGACTTCGGCGGCTTTCCAAAGGCCTTGTTCGAGGTGCAATACCCGGCGCCCGGCGATCCACAACTGGCGGCCGAGGTGGTCGAACTGCTGAAGTCCGACGACCTGCCCGCACGCATCGACGCCAAACGGCCGTTCGACCATGGCGTCTGGGTGCCGTTGTCGCTGATGTACCCGCAGGCCGACATTCCGGTGGTGCAAGTCTCACTGCCGACCCGTGGTGGCCCTGCCCTGCAAACCCGCGTCGGCCACGCCTTGCGTAGCTTGCGCGAACAGGGCGTGCTGTTGATCGGCTCTGGCAGCATCACCCACAACCTGCGTGAACTGGACTGGCACGCCGGCCCGGAGAGTGTTGAACCGTGGGCGAAGGCGTTTCGCGACTGGATGATTGAGAAGCTGGCGGCGAACGATGAAACCGCACTGCACGATTATCGCCAGCAGGCACCGAATGCGGTGCGCAATCATCCGAGTGATGAGCATTTGTTGCCGTTGTACTTTGCTCGTGGCGCCGGGGGTGAGTTCAGCGTTGCCCATCAAGGGTTCACCCTGGGCGCCTTGGGCATGGACATTTATCGCTTCGGCTGACCGGTAGATCGAGTCGCGCCCATTCGCGAGCAAGCCCGCTCCCACATTTTATTTTCAGTGAATACAAAATATGGGTACAGCTGAGATCCAGTGTGGGAGCGGGCTTGCTCGCGAAGGGCGCGACTCCGTTCAATGGTCAGGCACAAACAGCAGGCAAAAAAAATCCCCGAACCAGTCGGGGATTTTTTATGTTCGATCAATCAGCCCGAGAGCGGATCAATCTTCGCGATAGCGACGCAGCTTCAACTGCTTACCAGCAACGCGAGTGTCCTTCAGCTTGGTCAGCAGACGCTCCAGACCATCTTCCGGCAGCTCGACGAGGCTGAAGCTGTCACGCACCTGGATGCGACCGATTGCTTCGCGAGCCAGACCACCTTCGTTGAGGATGGCGCCCAGCAGGTTCTTGGCCGCGATACCATCACGCGCACCCAGCGCGGTACGGCAACGAGCACGACCTTCGGCCAATGGAACCGGAGCACGACGCTCACGATCACCACGGTCCGGACGATCACCGGTACGCTCTGGACGATCGCCACGCGGTGCATTGTTCGGCACCAGTGGACGTTCTTTCTCGATGGCAGCCAGGGTCAGCGCCTGAGCGTTGGTGGCCTTGCGCAGCAGCGCAGCGGCCAGGGCACGCGGGGTGCAACCGATGTCGGCAGTCAGACGATCGAGCAACTCACCGTGAGTCGATTCGGCATCTGCGACCAGCGGCGACAAGCTGTTGGTCAATTTCTTGATGCGAGCATCGAGAACAGCTTGGGCGTCCGGCAGGCGAACTTCGGCAACTTTCTGACCGGTTACGCGCTCGATCACTTGCAGCATGCGGCGCTCACGCGGAGTCACCAGCAGCAGTGCACGACCTTCGCGACCGGCACGGCCGGTACGACCGATACGGTGAACGTAGGACTCTGGATCGTACGGCATGTCAACGTTGAACACGTGAGTGATGCGCGGAACGTCCAGGCCACGAGCAGCAACGTCGGTCGCCACAACGATGTCCAGACGGCCATCCTTGAGGGATTCGATCACGCGCTCACGTTGGTTCTGAGCAATGTCACCGTTCAGCGCAGCGGCTTTGTAGCCTTTGGCTTCCAGGGCACTGGCCAGGTCCAGGGTCGCTTGCTTGGTGCGCACGAACATGATCAGGGCGTCGAAATCTTCCACTTCCAGCAGGCTCAATACAGCCGAGGTCTTCTGGTCAGCGTGAACCAACAGGTGAGCCTGTTCGATCGCGGTAACGGTCTGAGTCTTGGTCTGGATCTTCACGTGTTGCGGATCGCGCAGATGGCGCTCGGCAATGGCACGGATCGACTGCGGCAGGGTGGCCGAGAACAATACGGTCTGACGGGTTGGAGGCAAGGCCTTGAAGATAACTTCGAGGTCGTCCATGAAACCCAGTTTGAGCATTTCGTCCGCTTCGTCGAGAACCAGGTGGTTCACGGTCGACAGGACTTTTTCGTCACGACGCAGGTGGTCGCACAGACGGCCCGGCGTGGCGACAACGATCTGTGCGCCATTACGGATTGCTTTCAGTTGTGGACCCATAGGGGCGCCGCCGTAAACGGCCACAACGGTAACGCCCGGCATTTGCTTGGCGTAGGTTTCGAAAGCGGTTGCTACTTGCAGCGCCAACTCACGGGTTGGCGCCAGGATCAGGGCTTGCGGCTCGCGCTTAGCAGGATCGATGCGGTGCAGGATCGGCAGGGCGAACGCGGCGGTTTTACCCGTACCGGTTTGCGCCTGACCAATCATGTCGTGACCGGCCATGATGATCGGGATCGATTGCTGCTGAATAGCCGAAGGCTCTTCGTAGCCAGTCGCGATGACGGCTGCAAGAATATTCGGATTAAGATTAAAAGCGGCGAAGCCGCCGGTTTCCTGGGTCATGGGTCTGCCTCTAAGTGCATCCGCAAAGACCCATGCTCCAAAGCTGCGCATGCCGTGTAAGACTCAAGAGTCGCCCTGGCTGCTTTGTCGGCGGGGATTTGCGAAAACGAATGAATGAAAAAGATTCGTCAAGGGAGAGTCCGCTGTGCGGACGTGCAGCCGAAGCTGACTTCGGGAAATTGCGCTACCTAAACGCGGCCCGGTTAAAGGCCGGCGCGCACTATACCGGAAATAGCCCAAAAAGGGAGCATTATTTGTCGGAAAACTGACGGATACACCGTTATGTCACAGGCTTTGCGGATAATCGTGCAACGGTCTATTTTTCAAAGGCCCGGCCCGGCTGGCGATAGCGCTAAAACGGTTCACCCTTGTGACGCAGACCTGCGGTCTGATACCCCCCTTCCCGCCCAAGGAAATGCCCTATGAATGAGCCCAGTTCCAGTCGTGTCAGCCGTGAACGTCACGGTCATGTCCTGTTGATCGGCCTGGACCGGGTGGCCAAGCGCAACGCCTTCGACCTCGCGCTGCTCAACGAACTGAGCCTGGCCTACGGCGAGTTCGAGGCCGACAGCGAACTGCGTGTGGCGGTGGTGTTCGGCCATGGCGAGCATTTCACCGCCGGGCTCGATCTGGTCAGTGCCAGCGCCGCGCTCGCCGACGGCTGGCAGGCACCGCCCGGCGGCTGCGATCCGTGGGGAGTCTTCGCCGGCCCGAGGGTCAGCAAACCGGTGATTGTCGCCGCGCAAGGCTATTGCCTGACCATCGGCATCGAATTGATGCTGGCCGCCGACATCAACCTGTGCGCCAGCAACACCCGCTTCGCGCAGAAAGAAGTGCAGCGGGGGATCTTCCCGTTCGGCGGCGCCACGCTGCGCCTGCATCAGGTGGCGGGTTGGGGCAATGCCATGCGCTGGTTGCTGACCGGTGATGAATTCGATGCGCACGACGCCTTGCACCTGGGGCTGGTGCAGGAAGTCATGGCCAGCGAGGATTTGCTGCCTCGGGCGATCGAGTTGGCGGAGCGCATTGCCCGGCAAGCGCCGCTGGGGGTGCAGGCGACGCTGATGTCTGCACGGCAGGCGCGTTATGAAGGGGAAACAGCGGCGGCGCAGGCGTTGCCGCCGATGGTGAAGAAGTTGCTGGCCAGTGAAGATGCCAAGGAAGGTGTGCGATCGATGGTGGAGCGGCGGCCTGGCGTGTTCAAAGGGCTTTGAGAGAGGTATTGGTTTTAAGGAAGCCTTCGCGGGCAAGCCTCGCTCCTACAAGGTTGCGCGTTCTCCTGTAGGAGCGAGGCTTGCCCGCGAAGAGGCCCTCACAGCCAACCCATCAAGTGGCCGGGCGAATCGCCTTGATCAACGACTGCAACGAATACCCCAGCTGCGGCGCCAGCCCTTCGGCCCGGGCGATCAGACCGTCCATGTCCAGTTCCTGATCCAGTTCCGACGGCACGATCAGAATCACATTGCCCTCCTTCACCGGCAGTTCCCAGTAATGCCGGTGATACAGCCCACGCAACAACGCCGCGCCCAACGGCTTGCCATCATCGGTGGCCCATTGGTTGATCACCAGCCAGCCGCCCGGCGTCAGGCGTTTCTGACAGTTTTCCAGGAAGTTCCAGGCCAGATGCCCGACGCCCGGGCCGACATCGGTATAAAGGTCGACGAAAATCAAGTCCGCTGGCTCAGCGGTATCGAGCAGTTCCAGCGCATCGCCGACGCGGATGTACAGCCGCGGATCGTCATCCAGCCCCAGGTATTCAATGGCCAGGCGTGGCACGTCGGGGCGCAGTTCGATCGCTTCGACGTCTTCCAGCGGCAGGAACTTGAGGCACGCCTGGGTCAGCGTTCCGGCACCGAGGCCGAGGAACAGCGCGCTTTCGGGCTGTTCATGGCACAACGCGCCGATCAGCATGGCCCGGGTGTAATCGTATTCGAGCCAGCTCGGGTCGGCGGTGAACACGCAGCTCTGTTCGATGGCATCACCGAATTCGAGAAAACGGTAATCGGCCACTTCCAGCACGCGAATCACACCGAATTCGTCCTGTACCTCGGCGAGCAGATGCTCGACGCGCTCCTCAGTCATTTCGTCTCCTGATCGTCACCGGGCCAGCAACCTGGCAAACAGCAACGCGACACGCCGCAACATGAAGCGGCAAAGGCGCGATTGTCCGCGAAGCGACGGGAACAGGTCACGCACTAATTGCTGATAACATGAGCGTCCAAGCGTAAAACACTAGAGACCGCGATGAGCCAACCCTGGAGCCCTGACAGCTGGCGCGCCCTGCCGATCCAGCAACAACCCCACTACCCCGACGCGGCGCATTTGCTGCACGTCGAGCAAACCCTGGCCAGCTACCCGCCGCTGGTGTTTGCCGGTGAGGCCCGGGAGTTGCGCCGTCAGTTTGCCGAAGTGACCCAGGGTCGCGCGTTCCTGTTGCAGGGTGGCGACTGCGCCGAAAGCTTCGCCGAGTTCTCCGCCGCGAAAATCCGCGACACCTTTAAAGTGCTGCTGCAAATGGCAATCGTCATGACCTTCGCCGCCGGTTGCCCGGTCGTAAAAGTCGGGCGCATGGCCGGGCAGTTCGCCAAACCGCGTTCGGCCAACGACGAAACCATCGACGGCGTGACCCTGCCCGCCTACCGTGGCGACATCGTCAACGGCATCGGTTTCGACGAAAAAAGCCGCGTGCCGGACCCGGAGCGTCTGCTCCAGTCCTATCACCAGTCCACCGCGACCCTGAACCTGTTGCGCGCCTTTGCCCAGGGCGGTTTTGCCGACCTGCATCAAGTGCACAAGTGGAACCTGGACTTCATCGCCAACTCGGCGCTGGCGGAAAAGTACAGCCACCTGGCCGATCGTATCGATGAAACCCTGGCCTTCATGCGCGCCTGCGGCATGGACAGTTCGCCGCAATTGCGCGAAACCAGTTTCTTCACCGCCCACGAAGCGTTGCTGCTGAACTACGAAGAAGCCTTCGTGCGCCGCGACAGCCTGACCAATGATTACTACGATTGCTCGGCACATATGCTGTGGATTGGCGACCGCACCCGTCAGCTCGACGGCGCGCACGTTGAATTCCTGCGCGGGGTGAACAACCCGATCGGGGTCAAGGTCGGTCCGAGCATGAACCCTGAAGACCTGATTCGTCTGATCGACGTGCTCAACCCGGACAACGATCCGGGCCGCCTGAACCTGATTGCGCGAATGGGCGCGAACAAGGTCGGCGATCATCTGCCGCAGCTCATCCGTGCGGTGCAGCGCGAAGGCAAGCAGGTGCTCTGGAGTTCCGACCCGATGCACGGCAACACCATCAAGGCCAGCAGCGGCTACAAGACCCGCGATTTCGCGCAGATCCTGGGCGAGGTGAAGCAGTTCTTCCAGGTGCACGAAGCGGAAGGCACGTATGCCGGCGGGATTCACATCGAAATGACCGGGCAGAACGTCACCGAGTGCATCGGTGGTGCGCGGCCGATTACTGAAGACGGGTTGTCGGACCGGTATCACACCCATTGCGACCCACGGATGAATGCCGATCAGTCGCTGGAGTTGGCGTTTTTGATTGCCGAGACCCTGAAGCAAGTCCGGCGGTGATTCAGTAAGTCTCGGGTTGCCTGATAAACCGCCTTCGCGAGCAAGCCCGCTCCCACATTTGACCGCGTCCGTCTGGACAACTCGGTCAAATGTGGGAGCGGGCTTGCTCGCGAAGGCGCCAGTTCAATCACCCTCAATCAATGCCAGTGCCACTCTCAACCTATCCGCACTCGCCCGCGGGCAATTCAACTGCACTTGCGTCAGCCCCAACCATTGCGCCATCTGCCGCAAATTAACCGCCAACGCCAGCATCCCCTCCTCGTCCAGCCCCGGCTCTTCCTCATGCACGGCATGCACCGCCAGCCTGCCCAACGCTCGCTCGGCGCGCAGATCGACACGCGCGGCGATCCGTTCGTTGTGTAAAAACGGCAGCACGTAATAACCGTAGACCCGCTTGTCCTGCGGCGTATAAATCTCCAGTCGATAGCGGAAATCAAACAGCCGCTCGGTACGGCTGCGTTCCCAGATCAGCGAATCGAACGGTGAAAGCAACGCACTGGCCTCGACCTTGCGCGGCACTGTAGGCTCGGGCAGGCAATAAGCCGGCTGCCGCCAGCCCTGGACTTCACAGCTCGATAGTTCACCAGCCTCGACCAGTTCCGCCAGACGCGGACGCGCGTCTGCCGGGCTCAAGCGAAAATAATCCCGCAGGTCTTTCTCGGTACCGACGCCCAAGGCTGTCGCAGCGTGCAGCAACAGGCCCCGCTGGGCTTCGGCTTCACTGAGCAGCGGTTGCGCCAGAATCGCCGAGGGGATCACCCGCTCCGGCAGATCATAAAGCCGCTCGAATCCGCGCCGGCCAGCTACGGTCACTTCACCCGCGGCGAACAACCATTCCAGCGCATGCTTTTCAGCGCTCCAGTCCCACCACGGCCCGGCCCGCTCTTGTCGGGTCGACAGGCTGCCGGCGCCCAGCGCGCCCAGTTCCTCAACCGACGCCAGCACCCGGCGAATCGTGTCCTGCTGTTCACGACCGAAACGCGCCAATTGCTGATAGATGTCGTCGCCACGAGCTGCGCGCAACATGCGCCAACGCATCAACGGGTACATCGACAAGGGCAGCAATGACGCTTCATGGCCCCAATATTCGAACAGCGTACGGCGTCGGCCCGAACTCCAGGCAGCCTGGTCGAGCAAGTCGGATGAGTAATTGCCAAGACGGGAAAACAAGGGAAGGTAGTGCGAACGCACCAACGCATTGACCGAATCGATCTGCAGAATGCACAGCCGCTCGATCAGACGGTTGAGTTGGACCGGTTTGATCGTCGCTGGCGGCTGACGCCCATTGAACCCTTGGGCGGCCAGCGCCAGACGCCGAGCCTGTTTGAGGGTAAAGGACAGTGTTGCGGGCATGAGCATCTCCTTGTCTGCTCGCAACCTACCTCACCGGTAGAGGGTTTGTGTAGTTGTGCTGTGCTCATTTGTGCATCGGGTCATCCCAGAATGGGCGGATGGCTTCGTGCTCGACATCCGCACGACTGAGCCCGATGTCCTTCAACGCTTCATCACTCATGCCCGCCAACATTTCTCGTTCACGGTGCAGTTCGTACCAGCGGTTAAATTTGTGCAACAAATCCGAGATCAGATGCACCGAGTGTTTTTCTACGTCGACATAACCTTTTTGACCTTTCATCTTGTTGCCCTCCGTTTGGATGGCTTCAGTCTCGCCCCAGGTCTAAGATCAATCCAACGAATGTTTCTGATGTCACACATCTCGGAGATTGATGAATGTCAGCCTTCCCAAGTATTGACACCGAAGTGCTGCGCACCTTTGTCGCCATCGCCGATCAGGGCGGCTTTACCCGGGCCGGTGAGTTGGTCAATCGCACCCAGTCAGCCGTGAGCATGCAGATGAAGCGGCTGGAAGAGGATGTGTTGCAGCGCCAATTGTTCCAGCGCGACGGACGGCAAGTGCGCCTCACCGCTGAAGGCCAGGTGCTGCTGGGTTACGCCCGGCGCATCCTCAAGCTGCACAGCGAAGTGTTCAACACCCTGCGTGAGCCGCACATGGTCGGCATGGTGCGCATTGGCACCCCGGACGATTATGTGATGCGTTTCCTGCCGGGGATTCTGCGGCGATTTGCGCAGACGTACCCGCTGATCCAGATCGAGGTGCACTGCGAATCATCAAAACAATTGCTGCTGCGCCAGGACCTCGACCTGTCCATCGTCACCCGCGAGCCGGGCAACGAGATCGGTCAGTTGCTGCGCAAAGAACGTTTTGTCTGGGCCGAGGCGCAATGCTACAGCGCCCACGAGCAAACGCCGTTGCCGCTGGCGATGTTCAACAGTGACTGCTTCTGCCGCGTATGGGCGTGCAATGCGCTGGATGCCAGGGGTCGCGATTACCGCGTGGCGTACAACAGCGACAGCCTGTCGGCAATCATGGCGGTGGTCAGCGCCGGCCTGGCGGTGACCGCGCAACTGGAAAGCCTGGTCACCTCCGACATGCGCATTCTCGGTGAAGCCGAAGACCTGCCGGAGCTGCCAGAGGCGAGCATCATGCTGCTGCGCAACCTGCACAACCCGTCGCCGATCACCGAGTGCCTGGCCGAGCACATCGTCGAAGGCTTCAAACTTTAAAGGCGAGCGTCACCGCGCAGAACACCAGGAAGCCACAAAACAGCCCACGCAGCAGTCGCTCCGGCATGGCGTGGGCAATCTTCACGCCCCAACTGATGCTCATCAGACCACCGACCGCCAACGGCACGCCGATCTTCCAGTCCACCTGATGGTGCACGGCATAAGTGGCCAGCGTAACGCCCGTGCTGGGCAACGCCAGCGCCAGCGACAAACCCTGCGCCACCACCTGAGTCGTGCCAAACAGACTGGTCAGCACCGGCGTCGCCACCACCGCCCCGCCGACGCCAAACAACCCGCCCATGGTGCCGGATGCCGCGCCGAGCACGCCCAGCCATGGCCACGAATAATTCATCTGCGAAGACGCGGGCGCAGTGGCACAGAACATTCGCGCCAGGTTGTAGGCCGACAGCGCGATCAGGAACGCGACAAATCCTACGCGCATGGTTTGCGCATCAATGCCCACCGCCCAGATCGAACCGATCCAGGCGAAGCAGAACCCCATCGAAGCCAGCGGCAGCGCGTGGCGCAGTTCGATCCGGTTGCGCTGGTGATAGCGCCACAGCGCCAGCATGACGTTGGGCACCACCATCACCAGCGCGGTGCCTTGGGCAATTTGCTGATCGAGACCGAACAGCACGCCCAGCAGCGGGATCGCGATCAAACCACCGCCAATGCCGAATATTCCACCCAGGGTTCCCAGGGCAGCGCCAAAGACCAGATACATCAACAACTCAATCACAGGCGATTTCCCCTCACGTCAGGCGATTCATCCTACGCACTTGGTTCTGGCGGGGAAACGCACAGCAACGCACAATGGCTGTGCCAACTTCGCACAAGCAGCGACTTCACCATGAATCCCAATCAATTGACCGAACAGCTGGGCCTTTTCCTCGACGTGCTGGAAACCGGCAGTTTTTCCGCCGCGTCACGCCGTCATCCACTGACGCCTTCGGCCGTCGCGCGACGCATCGACAGCCTGGAAAACGCCGTCGGCAGCCAGCTGTTCATTCGCAGCACTCACGCGGTGCGTGCGACGCCGGCAGGTTTGGCGTTTGCCGAGCGCGCGCGGCGCATCGTTGCCGAACTGCGCCTGGCTCGGGCGGAAGCGGTGTCATTGAGCAGTGCGCCGGAAGGCTTGATCCGGATCGACGCACCGGCAGCGTTTGGGCGGCGGCACTTGGCACCGGTGATTGCTGATTTTCTGATGCTGTACCCCGGCCTCGACGTGCAACTGCACTTGATCGACAGTTTTGTCGACATGCAGGGGCTGAACCTGGGCAAAGTCGATCTGGTGCTGCGTGCCGGGCAAATGGCCGATACCCGACTGGTCGCCACGCCGCTGGCGAGCATGGTGCGGATTGCCTGCGCCAGCCCCGAGTACCTGAAGCGCCGTGGCGTGCCGACCGATCCGGCGCAGTTGATTGAGCACGATGGGCTTGATTGGGATGGCCTGGCGCCGCCGTTCGCCTGGCGCTTCGAACGGGACGGGCAGATGCACTTGCACCGTCCGGCGCGTATCCGCATGAGCGCCAACAATGCCGAAGCGCTGGTCTGCGGTGCGTTGGCAGGACTGGGCATCGCGCACTTACCGACCTGGCTGGCCAGTGAGTACCTGCTGCGTGGGGAACTGCTGCCGCTGTTCTGCGAAAACGGCCTGCCACCGCCGGAAAGCACCGGCATCTATGCGTTGCGGCTGGAGCAACAACCCAATTCCCGCAGCCGCTTGTTGCTGGAATACCTGAAAACCCGCTTCAGTCCGATCCCGCCGTGGGATCTGGCGCTGCAAAACACGCTGGATCACCACTAGGCAGAATTATCTGGTGCATTAAAGATTCGTCCGCTAGATTCTGATGATCACTGATCAAGGCTTTGACATGACCACCGAGCGCAACACCCCGGAGAACTGCGACCACCTGCTGCTGGATAATCAGGCCTGCTTCGCCCTGCATTCCACTTCGCTGATGATGACCAAGGTCTACAAGCCGCTGTTGCAAGCGCTGGGCCTGACCTATCCGCAGTACCTGGCGATGATGGTGTTGTGGGAACAGGATGGTTTGACCGTCGGTGAAATCAGCACGCGACTGCTGACCGATCCCGGCTCGATGACGCCGTTGCTCAAACGCCTGGAAGTCGAGGGTTTGATCAGCCGCACCCGCAGCCGCGAAGACGAGCGGGTGGTGATTGTCGAACTCACCGAGCAGGGCCGCGCCTTGCGGGACAAGGCGCGGGACATTCCCCAGTGCATCCTCGGCGCCAGCGGGATGACGCTGGAGAGATTGAGCAAGCTGCAAGCGGAGTTGCAGGAACTGCGTCGCCACCTCCAGGACAGTCTCTGACCTCAGCCATTCACAAATCCCTTGTGGGAGCGGGCTTGCTCGCGAAAGCGGTGAGACATTCAGCATTAATGTTGACTGACACACCGCTTTCGCGAGCAAGCCCGCTCCCACATTTGATTTAGGGTGCCACTTCGTTTCTCTCCTCCTCCAAAAAATCCTCAGTCAAAAAATCCAGCTCCACAAGCTCTAACTCAATGTTTTCGCGATTGGTCGCTTGCGCGCTCATCAGCCTTCGTCAAACTTTTTCAAAAATTTATCTTGCGCGCAAAATATTCACGAGCTACATTTACTTCGCACTTACTTAGCGCGCAAACATTTAGCGCGAAACACCCAATCTCCAACGAGGCTCGCACCATGCAAACTCTCTACACCGCAATCGCAACCTCCACTGGCGGCCGTGACGGTCGTGCGGTTTCCAGCGACAACATCCTCGACGTCAAACTGGCCACCCCGAAAGAACTTGGCGGTGCCGGCGGCGCAGCGACCAACCCTGAGCAACTGTTCGCAGCCGGCTACTCCGCCTGCTTCATCGGCGCGCTGAAGTTCGTCGCCAGCCAGACCAAACGCAGCATCCCCAACGATGCCTCGATCACCGCCCATGTCGGCATCGGCCAGATCCCTGGCGGTTTCGGCCTGGACATCGACCTGCACGTCAGCCTGCCGGGTCTCGAACAAGCCGACGCGCAAAGCCTGGTCGATGCTGCTCACCAGGTTTGCCCGTACTCCAACGCCACCCGTGGCAACGTCGATGTGCGTCTGCACGTCACCGTCTAACCGCTGATTACCAGGCCGAACAGGAAACGAACATGAACACTTTCAGCAAAGTCTTGACCGGTACCCTTCTCGCCTTGTCCATCGGCAACGCGTTCGCAGGCGATGGGGTTGAACACAACACCCAGGCGTTTCTTGATGTGTTGAATGCGGGCACCGGCAAGCCGCTTGAGCAGCTCAGCCCGAAAGATGCCCGCGCCGTATTGGTGGGTGCTCAAGCCGGGGTGAAGCTGACGTTGCCAAAAGCCGATGTCAGCCAGAAGACCATTCAAGTCGACGGCCAACCGCTGAGCCTGACCATCGTCCGGCCGGCCGGGGTCAAGGGCGAGCTGCCGGTGTTCATGTTCTTCCACGGCGGCGGCTGGGTACTGGGGGATTTCCCGACTCACGAACGTCTGGTTCGTGACCTGGTGGTGGGTTCGGGTGCGGCGGCGGTGTTCGTCAATTACACGCCTTCGCCGGAAGCGCACTACCCGGTGGCGATCAACCAGGCGTATGCCGCGACTCAATGGGTGGCTGAGCACGGGAAAGAAATCAACGTCGATGGCAAGCGTCTGGCCGTCGCCGGTAACAGCGTCGGCGGTAACATGGCGGCCGTGGTTGCGCTGATGGCCAAAGACAAGGGCACACCGGCGATCAAGTTCCAGGTATTGCTGTGGCCGGTGACGGATGCAAACTTTGAAACGGCGTCTTACAACCAGTTTGCCGAGGGGCACTTCCTGACGAAAAATGCGATGAAGTGGTTCTGGGATAACTACACCACCGACGCCAAGCAGCGTAACGAGATCTACGCCTCGCCGTTGCGAGCCACCACGGCGCAACTCAAGGGCCTGCCACCTGCGCTGGTGCAGACCGCGGGCAACGACGTACTGCGCGATGAAGGTGAAGCCTACGCGCGCAAACTCGACCAGGCGGGTGTGCCGGTCACGTCGGTTCGCTACAACGGCATGATTCACGACTACGGTTTGCTTAACGTGGTGAGTCAGGTGCCGGAAGTACGCTCTGCGATGCTGCAGGCGTCCGAAGAGCTCAAGCAACACCTGAAGAAATAACACCGTCCCCTGTAGGAGCGAGGCTTGCCCGCGAAGGCGCCGTGTCAGTCGACATCCATATTGGATGATGCATCGCCTTCGCGGGCAAGCCTCGCTCCTACAAGGCCAGGGAACTCAAAAAAAACACATAAAAAAGCCCGACTCAATGGTCGGGCTTTTTCATTCCTGAAGCTGTGCTTATTTAGCACGGCCTTTGTAGGAACCGCCTTCGCGGGTATCGATCTCGATCATGTCGCCGATTTCGATGAAGTCAGCAACCGACAGCTCGGTACCGTTCTTCAGTTTGGCAGGCTTCATCACCTTGCCGGAAGTGTCGCCGCGAGCGGAACCTTCGGTGTAGTCAACCTGACGCACGATAGTGGTCGGCAGTTCTACGGAAACCAGACGCTCTTCGAAGAAGATCGCTTCGCAAACATCAGTCATGCCTTCTTCAACGAAAGGCAGAACGGCTTCGATGTCTTCAGCGTTCAGTTCGTACATGGTGTAGTCAGTGGTGTCCATGAACGTGTAGGTGTCGCCGCTGATGAACGACAGGGTCGCTTCTTTGCGGTCGAGGATCACGTCGTCCAGTTTGTCATCGGCGCTGTAGACGATCTCGGTCTTGTAACCGGTCAGCAGGTTTTTCAACTTGGTCTTCATGATCGCGCTGTTACGACCGGACTTGGTGAATTCAGCTTTCTGAACCAGCCAAGGATCGTTTTCGAGACGGATCACGGTACCGGGTTTCAGTTCTTTACCAGTTTTCATTGCGAATATCCGAATTTGGATGGGATTTACAAAAATCTAGGCCGCGTATCATATCCAATTTACATAAAACTGTACCAGCGCTGCGGCAAGATCGGCCTGCAAGGCCTGTTCCAGACACCACGCTTCGGCATGCTTTTGCAGTTCCGGCCAGTGTTTTCGGGTTGATTGCCAGTGCCCGGCCATATTGTCGCCGGCATTCCACGCTCGCCATAGACCGCTGATCGCCTCGCTGGCGGGCGCCGAAAGGCCTTTTATGTACAACGCCAGGAACGCTTCGAGCTTGTCCAGGTGCACATCTTCTTCCTGCTGATAGATGTGCCAGAGCAGCGGGCGACCTGCCCATTGAGCGCGGACAAAGGAATCTTCACCGCGTACGGCGTTGAAATCGCAGCTCCAGAGCAACAGATCGTACTGGTCCTGTCGGACGAACGGCATGACTTGCACGGTCAAGGCGTCGCGCACATGCACGGCGCCGGCGGCCAGGCCGTCTACACCGAGCCAACGCTCGACGTCCCCAAGCACTCGACCTTCCGGCACCAACAGATGAGTGGGCGTCGAATCGGTGGCCATGGCGTCGAGCCAACTGGCCAGCCCGGTATTTTCGTAGGCAAACAATGAGATCAACTGCGCACCCGGCGCGCGATCAATCCCCAGACCTTGCAGGAATGCTCGCTGGGCCTCCGGGCTTTGCTGAAACTGCCGACGCCGCTCCAGCAATCCGCGCTCACGCAGCAAGCCACCGGTGCCCTTCTGGAACCCCGGGAAGAAAAAGAACTTCTGCACGCTCTTGTACTTCACCGACGGCAAGCCGTGGCAGCCGATGATCCAGTCCTCGGCACTCAGATAGTCGAGGTTCATCCACAGCGGCGGCGTCGCCCGTTCGGCCATGGCGTCCATGTAGGCACTCGGCAACTGGCAGGCGAATGCGGCGATCACCACATCGGCGGCTTCGGTGAGTTGCCAGTCGGCCGTCCACTGACGCACTTCGACGCCCTGCTGCCACTGCTGTGAAGCGTGGATGTCGATTTCCGGGCACATGCGCTCGAAGGCTCGCAGATCATCGACCCACAAGCGCACCTCCAGTGAATGTTCGGCCACCAGTTGGCGGGCCAGACGCCAGGTCACACCGATGTCGCCAAAGTTGTCGACCACCGTGCAAAAAATATCCCAGCGGGTTTTCAATTCAGGCATTCCAGGCTCCCGTTGGCAAAGGCGCCGATTGTCCGCATAAATTACCCCGTGCAGAAGAGCCGACGGCGATTAATCTTCATGCGACAATCGCCACTTGCCCGCGACCATCCGCCAGGAGGCAGCCATGCCCTACCGTCCAACCCCGCGCCGCCCCTTGCCGATCCAGCTCAGCGCCCTGCAACTGACCGGCAGCATTGCCCTGGGTTTATGGGTCGGATTCATCGCCATTGCGCTGACCTGCTGGCTCGCCTCTCGCCTGTTGTTCAGCGAACAACTGGCGCCTGTCGCGGCAGCCGTGGAGCAACTGGCCAAGCCACCGGTGGTGGTGCAACCGGAACCGGATCTTCCGCCGCAGAGCCCGATATTCGAACAGTACGAACAGAACCTGCGCAAGAACGAGCAGCAGCAACGGCTCGATCAGGCCCGCAGCACGGGTCGCAATCTGTCGAACCCTAAATGCCAGTTCTGGTTGCAACAGGACCAGAACGCACCCAGCGAAAAAAGCCGCGCCAATGTCCTGCAATTCTGCGATTGATCATGAATAAGCAAATCGTCCACCAATTGATTCTCGACAAGCTGCGCGTCGATCTCGACATCGCCGAACGGGCCGCGCAAACCGCTTACGAAACCGCGACCCACGAAGAAAACATCGCCGAAAACAAGTACGACACCCTTGGACTGGAGGCGTCTTATCTGGCCGCCGGCCAGGCCAAACGGGTGGAAGAAATCAGGCACTCACTGACGCTGTGCCAGAACCTGAGCCTGCGCCCTTATGACGATCAGCGTGGCATCGAAGTGGGCGCCCTGCTCGGTCTGGAAGACGAAAAGGGTCGCGAGCAATGGCTGTTCCTGGCCCCGGATGCGGCCGGATTGAAGGTCGACCTGGTGGGGCAAATCGTGACCGTCATCACCCCTCGCTCGCCGCTGGGCAAGAGCCTGCTGGGCAAGTTCGAAGGGGACGAAGTGGAGATTCTGGTGGCGGGTGCTCGGCAACAGTTTGCTGTCACCGAGGTGGTCTAGACAGGGCGTTAGTGGACCGGCAGTTCGACGCCGTCGAACAGCTCTTCCAGTTCCTGCTTGTTGTGGCACTGGATGGCCTTGGCCATCACTTCGCGGGTCAGGTGCGGCGCGAACTTCTCGATGAAGTCGCACATGAAGCCCCGCAGGAAGGTGCCGCGACGGAAACCGATTTTGGTAATGCTTGATTCGAACAAATCGCTGGCATCGAGCATGACCAGGTCGCTGTCGAGTTTGGCATCGACCGCCATCTTCGCCACGATGCCCACGCCCAGGCCCAAGCGAACGTACGTCTTGATGACGTCGGCGTCGGCGGCGGTGAACACCACTTTGGGTGTCAGGCCGCGATGGCTGAACGCTTCGTCGAGCTTCGAACGGCCGGTGAAACCGAAGACGTACGTCACGATCGGGTATTCAGCCAGGGCTTCGAGGGTCAGCTTCGACAGCTTGGTCAGCGGGTGTCCCTGAGGCACGACCACGCAGCGGTTCCAGCGGTAGCACGGCATCATCACCAGATCACCGAACAGCTCCAGGGCTTCGGTGGCGATGGCGAAATCAACGGTGCCGTCAGCGGCCATTTCGGCGATTTGCATCGGCGAACCCTGGTGCATGTGCAGGGCCACGTCCGGGTATTGCTTGATGAAATTACTGATCACCGGCGGCAGCGCATAACGCGCCTGAGTGTGCGTGGTGGCGATCGACAGGGTGCCCTTCTTCTCGTTGGAGAATTCCTGGGCGATCTGCTTGATGCTTTCAACCTTGCGCAGGATCTCGCCGGCGGTGGTGATGATGCGCTCGCCGGCCGGGGTGACGCGGGTCAGGTGCTTGCCGCTGCGCGCGAAAACCTCAACGCCCAATTCGTCTTCCAGCAGTCGGATCTGTTTGCTGATGCCCGGTTGCGAGGTGTAAAGGCTTTGGGCTGTAGCGGAAACGTTGAGGTCGTGGTGCGCCACTTCCCAGATGTAGCGCAGTTGTTGAAGCTTCATATGAATCCCTCAAAGCAGGTAGACGCCACGGGCATCAGCGACGGTATATAACTATATTAATGGTTTGAAGAATAAATCTAGAACTTTTTTATCAAACCGCCACTATTCGTGCCCTGGTGTATGGGCGAGGCAGGACACTAACGATCCCCTTGGCGACGGCGTTCCACCAGCGGCACCAGATAGACCGGCACTCTGGCCAACTGCAACACCCGCGCAGCGGTCCGGCCCAAAGGCGTATCCGCGCCAGCACCATGGCTATGACTACCTACGATCAACAAATCCACAGAGAGTTTCTGCGCCTGGTCGAGAATCACCTGCGACGGATCGCCCTGAAGCACCCGCACCGCTTGTATCCGCTCCAGATCCTGCGCGCCCTCGTCCCCCAGTTCTTCACGAAAGCTGTCGAGCACCCGCTGCTCGATATTGGCAATGACGGTGTTCAGGCCCTGACTGTGAAACTCGTTCAGCGCCTGCTCGTCGAGGTAACTTTGAAGAACTGACTCGGCAAACAATCCCATGGGCTCAACCGCATGCACCACATACAGGTCGGCATTGAATGTCCGAGCCAGTGCCAGGGCATGCTGCATCACCAAAGGTGCGTACAGGCCGAGGTCAGTGGCATACAGCATCGAACGAATCATATGACCTCCTCGAGTGCCAACAATGGCGGAGATTGATTCAGCTTAGCAGTGCCTTGGCGAGTACGACGGTTGGCGTAACGCGTTGAACGGCGGGCTTAAACTTTTTGCTCGTTGCTTATGCCATGGGGTACGTGACCGGTGGCGACGACTTCGCGGGCCAACTCGCAATGGCCGGCCTGATCGTCGAAAAACACGTCGGCGGCAAAGGCTTCGAGGAAGGCCGACTTGGTCAGGCCGCCGAGAAACAGCGACTCGTCCAGACGAATATCCCACTCGCGCAAGGTGCGAATCACCCGCTCATGGGCCGGCGCCGATCGCGCCGTCACCAGCGCGGTGCGGATCGGACAGGCGTCATCCGGGAACTCGCGCTGCAACAGATTGAGCGCCGCGAGAAAGCCTTTGAACGGGCCTCCGCGCAACGGCTCGCGGGCGGCTTCACGTTCGCTGGCCTGAAACGCTTCCAGGCCACCGGCCTGGTAAACCCGCTCCGACTCATCGGAAAACAGCACCGCGTCGCCGTCGAAGGCAATGCGCAATTCATCGCTGGCCGCACGGCTGGCGCCCCCGGACAGAATGGTCGCCGCGGCGAATCCCGCATCCAGTGCGCTGCGCACGTCTTCGGCGTGGGTCGAGAGAAACAGGTCGCAGCCAAAGGCCTTGAGGTACGGATAAGGACTGCGCCCGCCGACAAACGCCGCGCGGGAAATCGCCAGCCCATAATGATGAATCGAGTTGAACACCCGCAGGCCGGTGTCGGCACTGTTGCGCGACACCAGGATCACCTCGACCCGGGCGCGGCCGAGGCTGGTGTTCAGGTTGAGGAGTTTTTGCACCAACGGAAAAGCGTCACCGGGCTCGAGAATTTCGTCTTCGTGTTCGATCTGATATTGCCGATAGGCCTCGACGCCACTCGACAGATAGACCTTGTGGCTTTCGCTCAAGTCGAACAGCGCGCGTGACGAAATCGCCAGCACCAGCTTGTCGTCGATAGTCTTTGCCATGCCCTTCCCCCTCAGGTTGATCGACTCAAGTGTTACGTCGATCGATAAAACTCAAACTGCGATACAAGGCTTCGATGCGCGGCAACTCGCACCCCGCCGCTTTGGCCGCCGCCAATGGCCGGGCGTAAATCGCCGCCAGCTCCAGCGGACGCTTGTGCAAGAAATCGTGGTACATGCTCGGCCAGTAGTCGGGCATCTTCTCGGTCACCATGAACAGGTGGTCGGCATAACCGGCCGGCATGTCGTGCCCGCAGGCCTTGGCCCCCTGAACCACTTCGGCCATCAGCGCCTTGATCAGCTCCCGGCTGTCGGCATCGGCCATAAGCGGCGTGGTGCTGGCACCGAGCAGCACCGACAGACCGTTGTAAGGGACATTCCAGACCAGTTTCTGCCAGCGCGCCTGATGTAAATTCGGCATCGCATGGGAATCGATGCCGGCGGCGCGGAACAGCCCGGCGCCTTCCTCGACAATCGCCAAGCGCGCCTGCTCATCAACGGCCAGACCGCTGTGGTAGCCGACATTCACCGCGCCGAGCGCCTGATGGGTGATCACGCCGGGCCCCTCGCGGTGCACGCAGATAAAGCACAGCCCGCCGAGCAGGTGCAACGACTCGGGAAGCCATTCGCGCAGGCTGTCTTCAACGTCCAGGCCATTCTGCAACAGCAGCACCTTGGCATTCGGGGCGGCGGCTTGAATGATGGCCGGCGCCAGGTCCGCATTGTTGGTGGTCTTCGCGCCCACCAGCAGCCAGTCGCAGGGTGGCATGTCCTCAGCCGTCGAATAGACCTGGACCGGATTCAACGTCAACGCGCCGTGCACCGCGCTGTCGAGTTGCAACCCACGTTCGGCCACCGCAGAAAATTCGCTGCGCAACAGAAAATGCACATCGAAGCCGGCGCGCGCCAGCATCAACCCGTAGAACCCGCCGATCGCGCCGGTTCCGATAATACCGATGGTCGGTTTGGCAACTGCCCCCATCATGGCAACTCCTCTGCAATTTGACTCAGTGCCTGACCCACGGCCGCATTCAGCTCGGTGCTGGTCAGGCGTGATTTAAGTGCCCCGAAGAACTCACCGTCGCGCACCACAAACAGCGCCGGCAAATGAAAGACCTGATAACGCTCGACCACGCCCCCATTGTTCCCGGCATCGATCCAGCACAGTCGGTCGACCTGCAGATCGAGCCGTGGCAATTGCTCACGGGCAAAACGGCAACTGGCGCAGCCGACGCTGGTGAAGATCACCAGCGAAACCCCGCTCATCGCCAGCAGCCGTTGGTCGGCGTCGAAATCGGTCAGTTCCAATTCGACCACTATACTGGGGGAAACAATGTCAGATGGCCGACACATGGAGTCCGTGCTCATGGGACGTTTTATTCCTCATCCTGACGATGTACCCGTCGAATTAACGTTGCTCAAACCTGAGTGTATTTCTCGGCAACAGCTGCACACTATCAGCCTCGGGGGCATGGCTTGCAATTACCACCGCGCCTGGCGCCACGGCACGGCGCTGGAAGTGCGCATGCCGACGTTGAACCCCGACCTGCGTTTTCTGGGCTATGTGGCCTGGTGCCTGCGCCGCAAGCGCGGCTATCTGGTGGGCATTGCGTTTGTTGACGAGCAGATGATGTTCAGTGCGCGAATGGGTGAACAGGTGGTTCAGATCGAGCGCTACTGTCGCCTGCACGACGCGCACGATGACCTGCAGGAAACTCAGGCCCTGGCCCTCGAATGGGTCCAGCAGCATGCCGACGAGTTCTCCCACGAGACGGTTCGCAGGGCATTTGCGCAGGCTGTGCTGGATTAAACCGGTGTCTGCCCATTGTCGAGAAGGCGCCTAACGCGCTAAGGTTCGGCTCCCCGACGCGCTTAATTTGCTGTGCTCCGCCGCGCGGGTTCGCTGGCGGCCGGCACCCGTGACCTGACGAGTAAACGATGGCTGATTTACCGATCAACGACCTAAACGTCGCCTCCAACGAGACGCTGATCACTCCTGATCAGCTCAAGCGTGATATCCCTCTGAGCGACGCTGCCCTGCGCACCGTCACCAAGGGTCGCGAAGTCATTCGCAACATTCTTGATGGCACCGACCACCGGCTGTTCGTGGTTATCGGGCCTTGCTCGATCCACGACATCAAGGCCGCCCACGAATACGCCGAGCGCCTCAAGGCCCTCGCGGCGGAAGTGTCCGATACCTTGTATCTGGTCATGCGCGTGTATTTCGAGAAGCCACGCACCACGGTCGGCTGGAAAGGTTTGATCAACGACCCGTACCTGGACGACTCGTTCAAGATTCAGGACGGTCTGCACATTGGCCGCCAGCTGCTGCTGGACCTGGCTGAAATGGGCCTGCCGACCGCGACCGAAGCCCTCGACCCGATCTCCCCGCAGTACCTGCAGGACCTGATCAGCTGGTCGGCCATCGGCGCACGCACCACCGAATCCCAGACTCACCGTGAAATGGCGTCCGGCCTGTCCTCGGCTGTCGGCTTCAAGAACGGCACCGACGGCGGCCTGACCGTGGCGATCAACGCCTTGCAGTCGGTTTCCAGCCCGCACCGTTTCCTGGGCATCAACCAGGAAGGTGGCGTGTCGATCGTCACCACCAAGGGCAACGCCTACGGTCACGTGGTGCTGCGCGGTGGCAACGGCAAGCCGAACTACGATTCGGTCAGCGTCGCGCTCTGCGAGCAAGCGCTGAACAAAGCGAAGATCAAGCCGAACATCATGGTCGATTGCAGCCACGCCAACTCCAACAAGGACCCGGCCCTGCAACCGCTGGTGATGGAGAACGTCGCCAACCAGATCCTCGAAGGCAACAAGTCGATCATCGGCCTGATGGTTGAAAGCCACCTGAACTGGGGCTGCCAGTCGATCCCGAAAGACCTCGCCGACCTGCAATACGGTGTGTCGATCACCGATGCCTGCATCGATTGGTCCGCGACCGAAAACACCTTGCGCAGCATGCACGCCAAGCTCAAGGACGTGCTGCCGAAACGCGATCGCAGCTGATCGTTGTTTTTTGGGCACAAAAAAACGCCGGGCTAACCCGGCGTTTTTTTATGCGTAGCGTTTACTGGCTCAGTTTCGCAGCGTGCCGCTGATGACGCTCCATGTAGCGCTCCACGTAGGAGCACGATGGAATGACGGTATAGCCCATTTCCTCGGCGTACTGCAGCGCCTGCTCGGTCAATGCCGCAGCGATGCCGCGTCCCCGCAGTGCGTTGGGCACAAACGTGCGATAGATATCCAGGGTCTGTTTCCCCAGATCCATATAGGTCAGGTAGGCACGATGACCGTCCACATTGGTCTCGAACTGATGACCAGCCTGGTCATGGTGGATGGACAACGCCTCGCTCATCACTACTCCTCGCGGGTCTTGAATTCTGACCCCTACCTTACCGATGTTTTTCCGGCGAAGGAACATCTACGCCACCTCGTGCCTGAATGGACACCGAGAAGAGCTGCACCGATCTCGCGCAACCGAGCACGTATCAAATAGTAGGCACCATTGGCAAAAATGCTCAAGGTACGCTCGTCATCATGCTGGGTGGCGGGTGCTGCTCCGGGTCACGCAGGGAAGGCTCGACCGAATGTCGCTGAAGGTCGATAGCCTGAACATTGCCGGATGTTGAGACTTAAGACGAGCGCCCTTTGTTAAAGTCACCTGAACATGGAGAAAGATATGAGAGGCGTCGCACGAAATCCGAACAAAAGTGTAGACGAATCCATCTAGACAGAGTTTAGCCAATAGGGCGAAAAGACTAGCGAGCGCGGGGAACTTTTCTTTGCCGGCTCGCTCATCTCGGGCCTCCCAGCTGGGTATTTTTTAAACAACGCAGTTAAAAGTTGCTCGAAAAAGAATCAACGCCTACAATTTTTTTTGCTTCTTGCTTTACGTCAGTTTACTTACGACAAGTATTGGGTAGTATGTACGCCGGCTATTTCCTCACTCTGAGGAGACAGCTACTTAATAGAAAGTCCTTGAAGGGGAACACGATGAACAACGTTCTGAAATTCTCTGCTCTGGCTCTGGCCGCAGTTCTGGCTACCGGTTGCAGCAGCGCATCGAAAGAAACCGTAGCACGTCTTACAGCTACTGAAGACGCAGCTGCTCGCTCCCAGGATCGTGCAGACGACGCTTACCGTAATGCGGATGTAGCTCTGGCTGCTGCTCAAAAAGCACAACAGACTGCTGACGAAGCTAACGAGCGTGCTCTGCGCATGCTGGACAAAGCTAGCCGCAAGTAATAGTCCCTCGGGATTGTTATCAAGCCGACCCATTCTTGGGTCGGCTTTTTTATGGCCCGGTGTTTTGTCCAGGCCATAAAAAACCCGCCGACGCAGTTGGCGTCGGCGGGTTCCTTTCAAGCGTTACTGCAGCGGGTCGATCGGCGCGCTCGTCACCATCGGCGCAGAGGTATTGGGCACGGCGATTTCCACCGGCAGGCCATCTTCAGCCGCCACGACGTCACGCACCACATCCCAGTTCATGCGCAAGTTGTTGGTAATGTCTTCACGCTTGAGCATCGCGTTGATCACCGCGGTGTGCTTGTCGACCACCGACGGGTTGCCGTTGTCGTCCAGCGGCGTGTGCGCTTCGAGATAGACCTTGCCGGCGCTGATACCGAACTTGTACGGGTCGTTGATGATCCGCACCGACGTACCGACCGGCACCATGCTGGCCATTTCCAGCACGTTGTTGTTGAACATGCGGAAGCAGCCATGGCTGGTGCGCATGCCGATGCCGAATTTTTTGTTCGAACCATGAATCAGGTAGCCCGGTGTGCCCAGGCTGAACTTGAACGGCCCCAACGGGTTATCCGGGCCGGCCGGCACCACATTCGGCAACGGGTCACCATCGGCCAAGTGCTCGGCCTTGATCGACGCTGGAGGAGTCCAGGTCGGGTTCGGCGTCTTGGCGGTGATGGTGGTGTGGGCGATCGGCGAACCCCAACCCTCACGACCGATGCCCAGCGGGAAGGTGTACACCACGTTCCGGCCTTTCGGGTAGTAATAGAGGCGGTACTCGGCCAGGTTGATCACGATGCCTTCGCGCGGGCCCGGTGGCAGGATAAACCGCGTCGGCAGAATGATTTCGGTGCCGGCGCCCGGCAGCCAGGCGTCGACGCCCGGGTTGGCCGCAAGCATTTCCGAATAGCCCAGATCGTAAGTGGTACCAAGGTCGGCGAAGGTATCTTCGTACTTGGCCTTGATGACCTGCACCTGGCCGATGATGTCTTCACCGGGCGGTGGCAGAGGCAGCTCCAATGCTGAAGCGGGACCGGCCACACAGAGGGCGGCAAGAGTCAGGCAGCGGGTGACGGCAGGAAAACGCGGCAACATCCGGAAAATCCTTCGCATGATCGACAAGGGTATAAAAACGGGATTGTACACCGGCGTCCGGAATTTCGGGGAGTTGGCCGATAGCCAGCTATCTTTATCGCCCTAAAGCTCGAAGCGCAGCTCCGGCCAGATCGGCGAGGTGCCGCGTTTCTGCGATTCCAGAATGGCCCGGCACAGCGAGCACAGGCGCTGGTCCTGGAATACTCGGCGGTCGACGCTCGACCAGCGTGGTTGTGCGGGCAACAGGCTGCCGCACAAGGTGCGGTCCGCCGAGCCACCCAGCTCCAGTTGACGGGTCACCAGATGTACCCGCACTTCCTGGCAGGCGAACAGATCCAGCTGTTCGTCAGGCTCGATCAGTTGATAGGCAAAAAGTGACCAGGCGGGACGCGGCATCGGGGGCTCCAAATCGGGGGCGCCACCTTAGCCGAAACACCGCCGCTAGAAAAGCGTCAAAGCAGCGGTTTCAGTGTCGGCCAGACATTTTCCAGCAACTTGTCCTGAGCCCCGGCAGCCGGGTGCAAGCCGTCGGCCTGCATCAAGTCCGGATGGCCGCCCACGCCGTCGAGAAAAAACGGCACCAGCGGGATGTTTTTCTCGCTGGCCACGTTGCTGTAGACCTTGGCAAAAGCCTCGGTGTAACGGACGCCGTAGTTGGGTGGCAATTGCATGCCCAGCAGCAGCACTTTTGCGCCACTGGCGCGAGAGCTGTCGATCATTGCTGCAAGGTTTTGTTGCAATTGTGTTGGCAGCAATCCACGCAGCCCGTCGTTGCCGCCCAATTCGAGGATCACCAGTTCCGGCTTATGCTCTGCAAGCAGCGCCGGCAGGCGCGCCTGGCCTCCGGCACTGGTGTCGCCGCTGATGGACGCGTTGACCACTTTATCGTCGAAACCTTCGCGCTTGAGCCGTTGCTCGAGCAGCGACACCCACCCCAAGCGGGTATCCAGGCCGAAACCGGCGCTGATACTATCGCCAACGATCAGGACAGTACCCGCCGCTGCGTTCTGGGCCATGCACATCAAGGCCAGGCCAGCACTCAAAAACCACACACGCATCGGATTCTCCATGGGCGCAAGTATTCTCACCGCGAAGAACCTCAGCAAAGTGGTCCCCAGCGCGGAAGGTGAACTGACTATCCTGCACGAACTCAGCCTGGAACTGAACAAGGGCGACAGCCTGGCCATCGTCGGCGCCTCCGGTTCCGGCAAATCCACCCTCCTCGGCCTGCTCGCCGGCCTCGACCTGCCAAGCAGCGGCGAAGTCACCCTCGCCGGGCAAGGCTTGAGCACGCTCGACGAAGACCAACGGGCGCGCATCCGCGCCGAACATGTGGGTTTCGTTTTTCAATCCTTTCAGTTGCTCGACAGTCTCAATGCCCTGGAAAACGTCATGCTGCCGCTGGAACTCGATGGCCGCAAAGATGCGCGCGAGCGTGCCACCGAATTGCTGCAACGGGTAGGTCTCGGCCAGCGCCTGACCCACTCGCCGCGCCAGCTCTCCGGCGGTGAGCAGCAGCGCGTGGCGATTGCCCGGGCCTTTGCCGCCGAACCTGATGTGCTGTTCGCCGACGAACCCACCGGTAACCTCGACAGCCACACCGGCGAGCGCATCAGTGACTTGCTGTTCGAACTCAACCAGGAACGCGGCACGACCCTGGTGCTGGTGACCCACGACGAACGCCTGGCACATCGTTGCCGACGCCTGATCCGCCTTGAAGCCGGCCTGCTGGTCGCCCCTCTGGAGCCTTGATGGCACGCCTGCCGCTGTTGCGCCTGTTCAGTCTCGCCATCCGCCAATTGCTGCGCGACGCCCGCGCCGGTGAGTTGCGTGTGTTGTTCTTCGCCTTGCTGGTGGCCGTGGCGGCGAGTACCGCCATTGGTTACTTCGGCGCCCGCCTGAACGGCGCCATGATGTTGCGCGCCACCGAGTTTCTCGGTGCCGACCTGTTGCTCGAAGGCAGCTCGCCGGCGCGGCCCGAGCAGATCAAGAGCGGCACCGAGCTGGGCCTCGAACATGCGCAGGTGGTGGAATTTTCCAGCGTCATCGCCACCGACAACGGCATTCAGCTGTCCAGCATCAAGGCGGCCGATGAGGTCTATCCCCTGCGTGGCGAACTGAAAAGCGCCCCCGCGCCCTTTGCCCCGGAAGCCTCCGGAGGCGGACCGAAACCCGGCGAAGCCTGGGTTGAAGCACGACTGCTGACCGCACTGGATTTGAAGATCGGCGACAGCATTGACGTCGGCATGCGCACTCTGAAACTGGCGCGGGTGCTGACCTACGAACCGGACCGCGCCGGTAATTTCTACAGCCTGACGCCGCGGGTGCTGATCAACCTCAGTGACCTCGCGGCGACCGGTGTGGTGCAACCCGGCAGCCGGGTCAGTTATCGCGAACTCTGGCGGGGTAAAGCCGAATCGCTGGAAACCTATCGTCAACTGATCAAACCCGGGCTGGCGCCCAACCAACGCATCCAGGATGCCCGCGACGGTAACCGACAGATCGGCGGTGCCTTGGGCAAGGCCGAGCGTTACTTGAACATGGCCAGTCTGGTGGCGGTCCTGTTGTCCGGTGTGGCGGTGGCCTTGTCGGCGACGCGCTTCGCCACCCGCCGCTTCGACGCCAGTGCATTGCTGCGTTGCCTGGGGCTTTCCCGTCGGGAAACCATGGTCCTGTTCAGTTTGCAGCTGACCGTGCTCGGCTTGCTCGCCAGCATCAGCGGCGCCTTTATCGGTTGGCTGGCGCAGCTTGGCTTGTTCGCATTGCTGCATGATTTACTGCCGACCGACGTGCCACCGGGCGGTCTGTTTCCCGCCATTGCCGGGATCGGCACCGGCCTGGTGGCGCTGGCCGGTTTTGCCCTACCGCCGCTGGCTGCACTTGGTCGCGTTCCGCCATTGCGAGTATTACGCCGGGACATGCTGCCGATTCCTTCCAGCACCTGGATGGTCTACGGCGCAGCCTTGGGCGCGCTCGGTCTGATCATGTGGCGCTTGAGCCTGGATCTGGTGCTGACCTTCGCCCTGCTCGGCGGCGGCGTCGTCGCGGCGCTGGTGCTAGGCGGCTTGCTATTGCTGCTGTTGAAAAGTCTGCGCCGCCTGCTCGCCCGCGCCTCCTTGCCGTGGCGCCTCGGGCTAGGCCAGTTGCTGCGGCATCCGCTGGCGGCGGCGGGCCAAGCTCTGGCCTTCGGTTTGATTCTGCTGTCCATGGCGCTGATCGCCTTGTTGCGCGGCGAGCTGCTGGACACTTGGCAGAACCAGTTGCCGAAGAACGCTCCCAACTATTTCGCGCTGAACATCCTGCCCGCCGATAAACAGGCTTTCACCGATCGCCTGATCGAGCTGTCGGCGCAATCGGCGCCGCTTTACCCGGTGGTGCCGGGGCGACTGATCAGCATCAACGGCGAGCCGGTGCAGGCAATCGTCAGCAAGGATTCGGCCGGTGATCGAGCAATTCAGCGCGACCTGAGCCTAACCTGGGCCGCGGATTTGCCGGCAGGCAACAAGCTCACGGCGGGCAACTGGTGGACCGAACAACCGCCGGATGAGATTCCCGGCGTATCGGTGGAAGGCAAAGTCGCCGAAAGCCTCAAGCTCAAGCTGGGCGATCACATGGTCTTTACCGTCGGCGGGGTCAATCGCGAAGCGAAAGTCACCAGCCTGCGAGACATCAACTGGGACAACTTCCAGCCGAACTTCTTCATGATCTTCCAGCCCGGCACGTTGAAGGATTTGCCGGCGACGTACCTGACCAGTTTCTATCTGGCGGCGGGTCATGATCAGCAGATCGTCGACCTGTCCCGCAGCTTTCCGGCGGTCACCATTCTGCAAGTCGAAGCCTTGCTGGAGCAGCTGCGCAGCATCCTCGCCCAGGTCACTTTGGCGGTGGAATACGTGTTGCTGTTCGTATTGGCGGCGGGGATGGCGGTATTGTTCTCGGGCCTGCAAGCCACCCTTGATGAACGTATTCGCCAAGGCGCCTTGTTGCGCGCACTGGGGGCCGAGCGGCAGTTGCTGGTCAAGGCCCGACGGATCGAATTCGGTTTGCTTGGCGCCGTCAGCGGCCTGTTGGCGGCGCTGGGGTCGGAGGTGGTGAGCCTGGTGCTTTACCGTTATGCCTTCGACCTGCCTTGGCATCCGCATCCATGGCTGCTGGTGTTGCCGTTGATCGGTGCCGTGCTGATCGGCGGGGCCGGTGTGTTCGGCACCCGCCGCGCCTTGAACGCCAGCCCCCTGACAGTCCTGCGCGAGGGTTGATAGACTCAGCCACAAGCACTCAACCACAAGTAGTTGTCATGAGCCGTTATCGCCCTCCCCGCCCCGCCGGCACCGCGCTGATCACCCCCGAAGGTGAAGCGCGGATGCGGGCCGAGTTTCATGAACTCTGGCATGTTCGGCGACCGCAAGTGACGCAGTCAGTCAGCGAGGCTGCGGCACAGGGCGATCGTTCGGAAAACGCCGAATACACCTACGGCAAAAAGATGCTGCGCGAGATCGACAGCCGCGTGCGTTTTCTCACCAAGCGGCTGGAAGCGCTCAAGGTTGTCAGTGAAAAGCCCAGCGATCCGAACAAGGTCTATTTTGGTGCCTGGGTCACGATTGAAAACGAGGATGGCAAAGAGTCGCGCTATCGCATTGTCGGGCCGGACGAGCTGGACTTGAAACTGGGCCTGATCAGCATCGACTCCCCACTGGCACGCGCACTGATCGGCAAGGCGCTGGACGCTGAAGTCCGGGTCCAGACACCTGATGGTGAGCAGTGCGTGTATATCGTGGCGATCGACTATCCCTGAACCTTAACGCCGGGTAATCAGCCCCTGCCGGGCTACGCGGGTCAGTTGTTTGATGACGTCGGGGGCGTCTTCGAGGCTCGGCGATTGAATCACCGCCAGATCGAAACTGTCGCTGGCAAATCGTGCCAGGGATTCTCCGTCTTCGACAAACTGGATCAGGAACGCTGCGGGCCCACCGGTACGACGTGGCCAGCCATCGAGGTAACGCAAGAGCGTCGGCTGATGTTTGCCGCCAAGCAGGATTTTTGGATTGCGCTGGGTGAGATGTGCCGTGATCGGCGCGGGACGTATAACGGGGCTTAGTGCATTCATTGTGTCGTGTCTCTGCCTCAAAAGTCTGCATGGCAGGTGAGAGGCAACACCGAACCAGCGCTTTAGCGGTATTTCGAAGCTGGCTTCCAGCTTCTATCGGCGACGAAATGAGTCACCTGGCGCCCCGCAAGTAGCTGTTTAAATCGGCGCATGGGACAACATCCTAGAGAAGCTGACTGGACAGTGTCAAGAATCGCGCATAACAAGGGGTTTGTGCGGGGGGCTGTTTGATTTGGGTGTATATCCGTTTTTTGGGTCGCGGCTGCTATGGGTTCCGCCCTTACGGCGGGTCACTTTCGAAAATCCGGAAGCCGGCCCAGTCGAAAGTAACCAAAGCGCTTCTACCCTTTCGTTCGGTGCCTCGCTAAGGCTCGGCATGCCCTCGCTCCGGTCCTGCTCCGTGGGCCCGCCGCCATCGGCCATCCATGGCCGGGGGCGGCTAACCCGGCATCCCTGCCGGGTTGCCCACTGCGCAGAACCTGCGCTCGGCCTCTCGAGGCGGCGGTGCATCAAAATCAAAAGCACGGCGGCCTGCAGGCCGGCCTGATTGGGGGTACGAGTTCCCCTGTAGGAGCGAGCTTGCTCGCGAAGATCGTCAACGATGACGCGTTTCAATCGGAGCACGCGGTGCCTGTGGGTGCATCGCGAGCAAGCTCGCTCCTACAGGGGACCGCTGTTGCTTCGGCTTTTGATCTTGATCAAAAACCAAACCAATCACCCAGCTATAGCGCGATCAGCCGACAGCTTCCCAGCCCCTTCAATCAACACCGCAATGCTGCCACCCAGCAAAGCCAGGGCAAATTCATAACCATTGTTGGCCATGAACAACCCATTAGGCAGGTGCACCGTAAAGATCGCCACCAGCGAAAGGAAGGTCAGGCCCAATGCTGCCGGGCGAGCCAGCAAGCCAATGATCAATGCCAGACCGGCGAAGAACTCGGTCCCACCCGCCAGCGTCGCCATCAAATACCCCGGCGTCAAACCGATGCTCTCCATGTACTGCGCAGTACCCGCCAGACCGTAACCACCGAACGCCCCGAAGAGTTTCTGCGCGCCGTGGGCAGCGAAGATGATGCCGACGAAAATCCGCAAAACAGTCAGGCCGTAGCCAGCGCGGGTAAACAGTACCTTGTTGATCAGTGAGTTCATGCTGCGTCATCCCTTGTGAGTAGTGTGTTGGTTGGCCGCTATATTAATCAGTAAATGTCATGTTAAAAGCGCAAAAAACCCGCCATAACAATCAGTTTATTCGATCACTTACGCAGGGCAACTTTCTGCCCCTGGGGCTCCAACGACTCCCGCTCCCGATCGAACGCCAAGTAATACTTGTTCACGCTATTAACATAGCTGACAGGGCCCATTCCCACCTGCTCCATGGCGATGCGCTCGACCTGGAAGAACCACTGATTGGGATTCAGACCGCGTCGCCGAGCCTCGGCGCGCATCCCCTGGACCCGTTCCGGCCCGATGTTGTAAGCCGCCAGCACAAACGCCATGCGCTCGCGTTCGTTGAGCTTGGGGCTGGCGAAAAACTTGCGGCGAATCATCGCCAGGTACTTGGCCCCGGCCTGCACATTGGCGTCCAGGTCCTGAATATTGTTGACCCCCACCCGCTGCGCCGCTGACGGGGTGATCTGCATCAGCCCGGTGGGGCCGCTGCCACTGCGGGCGTTGGGTTGCAGCGCGGATTCCTTGAACGCCAGCGCCGCCAGGTTCAGCCAGTCCATGCTCTGAGCGTCTGCGTGTTTCTGCAGCACCGGCCGAAGTTTTTCCAACCGCTGGCGGTCCGCCTTGGCCAACGGATAGTGCACTTGATACAAGCGTCGATAGATCCGCAGGAACGCGGCATCCTGATCCGAGGGTTTCTTGTACCCGGTCAGGAAACGATCGATGCTCGCCCGCAGCATCGAGGCATCGCGGCGCACGAACCAGAACTCTTCGCCCGGATCGCTGATCAGCACCTGCCGATCGAAACGCAACTTGGGCAGAATCTTGCCCCAGCGCTCGGCAATCGGTTGCTCGACGATGGTCAGGTGAAAGATTCCGCCCTGAACCATTTCCAGCACGTCCTCGACCGCCAGGGTGGGATCGACCCACTCGACTTTCACCGGCGGCAACTTGTGCAGGGCGAGCTTCTGGTTGATCTGGCTCACCGCATCCCCAGCCGCGCTGCCGGTGGGCAACGCGAGTGTTTTGCCGGAGAGTTGTTCGAGGCGGGTGTAACGTCGCTCGCCCTTGATCCCGACCAGGACCAACGGGATATTGCTGGCAATCGGTTCACTGGTGCTGACCGCGTGTCCCGGTTGCAGATCGAGCAGCTCCCCCGGTGCGACCAGATCACCTTCGCCGCGCTGCAACGCGCCGATCAGTTGATCCTTGGCCTTGGGAATGATCTTGAGGGTAATTTCCTGACCGTCGCGGGCATGGCCGTTGAGGTATTGCTCGAAGGCGCGCAAGCGGTGGTATTCGACACCGATGGCCTGGCCCTGGACTTCGCCGGAGCTGTTGCGACTCTGATTGACCAGCACCCTCAATACGCGGCTACTGCGGATTTCCGCCAGGTCGCGCACCTTGGTCGACGGCACGGCCTGCAGCGGGCCGGCCAGTCGCGCAACGGCCGGCATCGGCAACAGCAACGAACCACACAGCAGTAATAAAACCGAGGGACGTATCATCCACTCTCCGGAAAGGATACGGGTCCGGCCTCATGATTTTCATGAAGCTCAGACAACAGAAACAGGGCGCCTTGAGCGCTGGCAACGTGCGGAAGACTGGCACAGTGATGGCACATTAGCCATCCAGCGTGTCTTGCGGCCTCAAGAGACAGCTATAACCCGTTGTAGTTCTTCGTTTTTCTTATAAATCTACAGCTCTGATATGCTTTCCGGCCTTTGGTCCGAGGTAGCACCATGCAACTCATCGATATCGGCGTCAACCTGACCAACCCCAGTTTTGCCGACAAACACCAGGCTGTACTCGACCGCGCCTACGCCGCCGGGGTCTGCCAATTGGTGCTGACCGGCACCAGTGTCGAGGGTAGTGAGCAGGCGCTTGAGCTGTGCCAGCAACTGGATGAAACGGCGCAACGGCTGTTCGCCACCGCCGGCATTCACCCTCACTCGGCCAGCGACTGGAACGCCGACAGCGCCCAGCGTCTGCGCAGTTTGCTCAAGGAGCCGAACGTGGTGGCCGTGGGTGAATGCGGGCTGGATTTCAATCGGGATTTCTCGCCGCGCCCGCAACAGGAAAAAGTCCTCGAAGAGCACCTGGCGCTGGCAGTCGACCTGCAATTGCCGGTGTTCCTCCACGAACGCGACGCCAGTCAGCGGTTGCTGGAAATCCTCCGTGATTACCGTGATCAGCTGCCGGCTGCCGTGGTGCATTGTTTCACCGGCGAAAAGAAGGCGTTGTTCAGCTACCTCGACCTGGATTTGCACATCGGGATCACCGGCTGGATCTGCGACGAACGACGGGGCACGCACTTGCATCCGTTGGTAAAAGAAATCAAGCGCGGGCGCCTGATGCTGGAAAGCGATGCGCCGTACCTATTGCCGCGCAGCCTGCGGCCCAAGCCGAAAAACGGCCGCAACGAACCGGCGTATCTGACCGAAGTGCTGCGCGAAGTGGCGTTGCATCGCGGGGAGAGTGAGGAAGATCTGGCGGCGCACACAACCGCGTGTGCACGGGCATTTTACGGGCTGCCTTCAATCCCCCAGTAACCACAAATCCTTGTGGGAGCGGGCTTGCTCGCGAAAGCGGTGTGTCATTCAACATTGATGTCGACTGGCACTCCCTCTTCGCGAGCAAGCCCGCTCCCACATTGACCCATATCAAGAGTCGATTCCCTGGGTAGCGGCACAATAATGGCACCTTGCCAATACTGTTTCCGCTATCAGAGAAGACCTCCATGGGTGCCTGGCTTAGCAACATCTCGCTGAAATACAAATTCTGGGCGGTCAACGCCGTCGCCTTCGTCACCACGCTGATGCTCGTGCTGTACGCCGTGCAGCTCGAACAACAGGCCCGCAGCCATGCCGCCCAAGTGTCGGCCCAGGCCCAGGCGCGTTTGCTCAGCGCCTGGCCTGTCGGGCAGCCGCTGCCGAAGGCCGATCACCTGCTGACGTTCAGTCACGGGCAAGCACCGTTGCTCAACGGCCAACCGCTGTTGGAGCTGACCGATAGCAACGGTTGGGTCGAGATCAATGCAATGCCGTTGTTCGGCGACAACCTGTTGATGGGGGCCGAAGTGTTCACTCGCACCGACGGTCAACAGGTCGCTGTGGTGGCGTACGTCCCGAGCCTGGCCCAGGTGTTCGGCGAGCGCTTCGGCAACTATGCCGTGGCGGTGGCGATCCTGATGCTGGCGATGCTCGGTGCCTCGCAACTGTTGATCCGCTTTCTGCTCAGCCAACTCAATACCTTGAAAGACGTGATGCTGCACGTCGAGAACACCGGCGACCTCTCGGCCCGGGTCCCGCTGGCCTGTTCCGATGAAGTCGGGCAGATGGCCAACGCCTTCAACGCGATGCAGGCCGGTTATCAACGGGTGGTGAACACCGTGGCCAGCACCGCCCGGCAACTGGATGTCGGCGCGGCGCGGCTGGCGTCGAGCATGAACGAGGTGCGCCACGGCATGCTCGGCCAGCAAAGCGAAACCGATCAAGCCGCCACGGCGATCAATGAGATGACCGCCACCGTCTACCACATCGCCCAACACGCTGGCGCCACCCGCGACCTCTCGCAAACCGCCGACACCCTGGCCGGCAGCGGGCAGGCAGTGGTCAGTCGGGTGCAGAAGTCGATTGCTGGATTGTCCTCCGGTGTGCAACAGACCGCCGAGATGATTCAGCGACTGGCCGAAGACAGTCAGAAGATCAATGGTGTGGTCAGCGTGATTCACAGCATCGCCGAGCAAACCAATCTGCTGGCGCTGAACGCAGCGATTGAAGCGGCTCGCGCGGGTGAGATGGGGCGTGGTTTTGCGGTGGTGGCCGATGAGGTGCGCAACCTGGCCAAGCGCGTACAAACGTCTACCGATGAGATCACGCTCATGGTGTCCGCGTTGCAGGCCGGGACTCGGGACGCCGTGGACTTTATGCAGGAGAGTTCGTTCAAGGCTGACGATTGCGTGCAGCAGGCACAAGAGGCTGGCGCAGCGCTGGCGGAAATCACCAGCGCGGTGGCGCAGATGCGCGAAAGCAATACGCAGATCGCGGTGGCGGCCGAGCAACAGAGCCATGTGGCGGAAGAGATGAATCGGGCGGTGGTGAGCATTCGCGATGTGACCGAGAACACTGTGCAGCAGACGGTGGATTCGGCGACCACCAGTAATGAGTTGGCGGCGTTGGCTGGGGAGTTGAGCAAGGCCATCGGGCAGCTCAAGCTGTAAGGGCCTCTTCGCGGGCAAGCCCGCTCCCACAGGATTAGCGTTGTTTCAAAATTTGCGCATTACCTGTGGGAGCTGGCTTGCCAGCGAAGGCGTCAGATCATCCAACATCAATTCCAAACATGGCCCCTATCACTTCGATAGCCAACCTCGATTCGCCCCGCGCATTCGTCGGGCCTATTCTTCAATCATGTGTTCAACATGGATCGAGGATTAGCATCATGGGCAAACGTCACCCCAACCTTCCCGCCTGGCAATGGCGTGCCTACCCGAATAATCACCAGCACCCGACCAATCTGGTGCTGCACCTGATTGCCGTACCGCTGTTCATCGTAGCGTTTCTGCTGATTGTTTCCGGGGTGTTCGGCCTGAGCTTTGCCAATATCGCCATCGGCGTCATTGGCCTGCTCGCCGCGCTGGGCCTGCAACGTCACGGGCACAGCCTGGAGGCGCAAGCCTCCGAGCCATTCAGTGATCGCAAAGATGCGATGTCACGCCTGCTGGTCGAGCAGTTCCTGACCTTCCCTCGGTTTTTCCTCAGCGGCGGTTGGTGGCGCGCCTGGCGTGAGCGCCACCGTCGTCACTGATCTGGCGAAAATCGTCACCGTCTGCCGGCTCATGGCAATCAACCGACCATCCACATCCCACAGCTTCGCGGCGGCGTGACCGTAGCCGTCGGCCGCATATTCGGTTTCAACGAGGTACTTGCACCAGTCCAGCGTGCTCAGCGCCAGCAACGGCTGGACGAATTCGATGGTCCAGGTCAGCGTGCTGCCCATTGCCGGTTTCTTCAGGTGCGGCAACAAGGCCGGTGGCCACGCGTCTACCAGCGCCAGAATGTGCGACTCGCTGACAGCCTCTTCCTTCACATCCCCACGCAAACGCACCCAACCACCCATCTCGCGGGATTTGTTGCCGGTGAACGGCAAGCCGCCGACGCTCCAGCGCATCGCAAGGTGGCGCATGAATTCCGGGGTTACGCCTTTGATATAGGGCAGTTCCTGGCAGTCATCCCAATGCTTCATCTCGGGCGCCGGTTCGGCGGTGACCGCTACTTCGGATGGACGCGAGGCACCGAAGCTGCCCTGGATCAATGTCACCACCTGGCCCTTCTGCACCGCCCGGCCCAGTACCTGGCTGACGGCCTTGCCTTCGCGCAACACATCGACTTCAAAGCTGACCGGCACTTCGGGCTCGACCGGTCCGACAAAGGTGATCGCCAGCGAACGCACCGGACGATCCGCCGGAACCTTCGCGCGCATGGCTTCGTATTGCAACGCGGCCACCAGGCCACCAAAACTGGCGCGCCCCTGAGCCCATTCGGCCGGAATAGACAGCTCCAGCGGCTGGCTGCGGACGGCGTCGAGCAGATCGGAAAAGCGCATGGAAACCTCAGAAGCAGGAAAAGAATGAAGGGATCTTAACCAGCCTGAAAGGACAGCACAGTGCCTATTTCGGCCAAATTGACTGACAGAAGGGCCGCATCCGGCTCGAACACTCATTCTCTATCCAATACAAAACCAATGTGGGAGCGGGCTTGCTCGCGAAGGCGGTCTGACATTCAACATTGATGTCGACTGGAAGTCCGCCTTCGCGAGCAAGCCCGCTCCCACATTGGTTCAGTGTTGCCCGCACATAGGGTGTTCTCAGGATTTGAAACAGCGGTCGCTGAGTTTGTCGAGCACGCGGTCGGCGCGGGCTTCGGCGTTGGCCATGGTGGTTTTCCAGACCGCGACACAGGGCTGCAAATCCGCTTCCTCTTCGGCCCTGGCCAGCCATTGCCAGCTGTCGTGCCAATCGCCCAAAGCACCTTGGGCCGATTTGAGTCGGGGCAGCGCCTGCTTCGGCAAACGATCGAGTTCGGGATAGGCCTCGATGCCATAGCGCACACGCTTGATCAACAAGCGTAAGCGATGACGATCATGGGCCGGGTCGTGCAGCGCCTGGTCGAGTTTCTTCCACTGCTTGCCCAGGCGTTTTTCGATGCGTTTGCGCAATCCCTTGAGCAACCCCTGACGCTGGGAGGCTCGCAGAAACCGCGGAAAGGCGTCAAAGATCATCAGGAACTGCGCGAGTTCCGAACTGTGCGCGACCGCCGGATAGGCCTCCGCCATCAGCACCATGCGCCGGTGCGCGGCCTCGGGTTGACCGTGCTCGAGCAAGTACGCCGCCAGCACTTCGCGATCGCGCAGCGGCGTGGTCAGGTCACCGACCCGGGACGCCGCCGCTTCCAGTTGTTCGACGCCCGGCAAGCCGCGCAAAGGTCGCAACAAGCTGCGCATACGACGAACCGTCGTGCGCAAGTCATGCAACGCTTCCGGGTCGGTACGGGCACTCAAGCGTGCCTGACAGGCCAGCAGACGAACTTCCAGGCCCAGGACATGAGCCACCAACCGATCAACCATGGCAGACATCGCTTGCTCCTTGAATCGAGTTGCCCCTGTTCTCTACATCATGCCTCAACGGCCGGCGCGTGACTCACGAATATAGAAGCGCGCCCGCTCGGCTTTCTTGGTGCAACCTTCGAAGCCCTCGAATTGCTGTTGGGTCTTGGCCGCGGTCAACAGCGACAGGGCCTTGGAGTAGCTGACGGTGCCGGCGAAACCTTCGGCCTTGGCCAGGTCCAGCTCATGCCACGCGGCATCGAGCCCGCTACCGCAGCTGTCACGGTAAGCGGTTTTACCGGCACAACCGGCGAGTGCCAGGGCAATCAATGGCACACAGATCCAGGCTTTCATCACTCACACCTCAACAATAGGTAAACAGTCGTGCAGGTAAGACGGTCCGTCACGTGAAAAGTGCCTTGGCCCCGACTCGGAAACTATAGCGCTGGCGAGAATACCCAACTGCCGCCATGGAGTGTCGAAAAAACGACGCCCTCCCCTCACCGAGCGACCTTAGCGATTGAAGCGCGCCCCTCGATGGGTGCATTGTTGAACCTTGTCAGACGAGGGCGATTCATGAAAAAGCGTGTCGCACTGGTACTGGGCTCTGGCGGGGCCCGGGGCTATGCCCATATCGGGGTCATTGAAGAAATCGAACGGCGTGGCTACGACATTGCCTGCATTGCCGGTTGTTCCATGGGCGCGGTGGTCGGCGGCATCTACGCCGCCGGCAAGCTCGATGATTATCGCGACTGGATCGAGAGCCTGGACTACCTCGACGTCTTGCGCCTGGTGGACGTCAGTTTTCGTCTCGGTGCGATTCGTGGAGAAAAGGTCTTCGGGCAAATCCGCAAGATCGTTGGCGAGATCAATATCGAAGACCTGCGCATCCCCTACACGGCGGTGGCCACCGACCTGACCAACCAGCAGGAAATCTGGTTCCAGGAAGGCTGCCTGCACCAGGCGATGCGCGCCTCGGCGGCGATCCCCAGCCTGTTTACCCCGGTGATGCAGGGCAATCGCATGCTGGTCGACGGTGGCATCCTCAACCCTTTACCGATCGTGCCCGTGGTGTCGAGTCACTGCGACCTGATCATCGCGGTCAACCTCAACTCGACCAACCAGCGTCACTATCAACTGCCGGTGATCCAGCGCCCGGCGGCATTCAAGAGCCGCTTTGACAGCCTGATCAATTCGCTCGGCTCGAAATTGCCGTTCCGCCGCAAACAGGCGGAACAATTGCTGTTGCTGGAAAAGGAAGCGTTGATGGCCGAAGCGGCCGACATCAACCCGTGGGTCGAATCCGCCGAACCCGAAGCCCAGCAACCGGCCGCCGCGCCTGAACGTGATGGTGCGCCGAAGTCTGCAACGGGCTCATTCATCATCGACAACGTCGGGCCGGCGTCCTTGCTGGACTTGATCAACCAGAGTTTCGAGGTGATGCAGACGTCATTGGCGCAGTACAAGATTGCCGGGTATCCACCGGACATCCTGATCAACGTGCCGAAGCGGGTGTGCCGGTTTTTCGAGTTCTACAAGGCGCCGGAGCTGATCGCGCTGGGGCGGGAAATTGCGCGGGATACGCTGGATCGGTATGAGAATGAGCAGAACCGGGATTCTTGAAGTTCTCGAGTGAATGTTCGGGCCTCTTCGCGGGCAAGCCTCGCTCCTACAGGATGGGTGTCGCTCGCGAGTTTTGTGCACGACACCACCCCTGTAGGAGCGATGCTTGCCCGCGAAGGCGCCAGATCATTCACCACAAAACCTAAAGACCACCCTCACTCAACAACCGATACCCAACCCCCGCTTCAGTCACGATAAACCGTGGCTGGGTCGGATCATCCGCCAGTTTCTGCCGTAAATGCCCGACCACAATCCGCAAGTAATGACTGTCGTCGGTATGCGTCGGCCCCCAGATGTCCTTGAGCAATTGCTGCTGGGTGATGACCCGTCCCGGATGCCGGGCCAATTGCGCCAGCACCGCGTACTCCTTGCGGGTCAGCGCGACTTCGGTGCCATCGAGCAGCACCCGGCGATACGCCAGGTCCACGGTCAACGGGCCGAACGCCAGCGCCGCTTGCTGGGCTTCACCGGCCGGCGCCTGACGCAACAACGCACGCACCCTGGCGAGGAATTCCTGAATGCCGAACGGTTTGGTCACGTAGTCGTTGGCGCCGCCGTCCAGCGCTTCGACTTTCTGCCCTTCGCTGGCCCGCACCGAGAGCACCAGCACCGGCACCGTCGACCATTCGCGAAACTCGCGCAGCACTTGCTGGCCGTCCATGTCCGGCAGGCCGAGATCGAGCACCAGCAGGTCCGGTTTGTTCAGCGCGGCCTGGGCCAGGCCTTCGGTGCCGGTGCCCGCCTCCAGCACTTTGTAGCCCTGGGAAACCAGGCTGATACGCAGGAACTTGCGGATCTGCGGTTCGTCGTCGATGACCAAAATGGTCGCGGTCTGGCTCATGAATTCACATCAACAAAATGAGTGGCAAGAGAGTAGCGCAAGTGCGTTCAGGCTTCACTTTCGGCTTTTAATTTTCAAAGGCCGGTTGTTCCTGCAACGGCAGGTGCAGCGTGATACAGGTGCCGCGCCCTTCGATGCCGTCGGCGACGCTGATTCGCCCGCCGTGAGCGCCGACCATGCCCTGACAAATCGCCAGCCCCAACCCCGTGCCCTGCCCGCCACGATCACCGCGCGCGGCGGTGTAGAACATATCAAAAATCTTCGACCGCTCCTCCTCCGGAATCCCCGGTCCTTCATCGCTCACCGAGAAAAACAGCTCGGTATCATCGGTCCCGGCGCGCAATTGCAGACGGCCGTGAGTCGGTGAAAATCGCGCCGCGTTTTCCAGCACGTTGACCAGCGCCTGTTCGATCAGCGCGGCGTGGACGTAGAGCAGCGGCAATTCCGGCGGCACTTCGGTGCTCACCTGCAACGGCGCCAGCACGGCGCGCAGGCGATTGAGCGAACTGCCGACAATGTCGGCCGGTGACACCCAGTCTCGCGCCAGCTTCAGGGCACCGTGACCGAGGCGGGTCATGTCCAGCAGGTTTTGAATGTAGCGATCGAGGCGTTCGGCTTCATCGCGCGTGCCTTCCAGCAGCTCGCGACGGTCCTCCAGCGGAATGGCTTCGCCGAGGGCCAACAGGCTGTCGATGCTGCCGCGCATGGACGTCAACGGTGTGCGCAAGTCGTGGGACACCGAGGCCAGCAAGGCGCTGCGCAGTTGCTCGGTTTCGCCGTGCAGGCGCGCCGCTTCAAGGTCTTCGGCCAATTGCGCGCGAGCCAGCGCCTGAGCCAGCGGCTGGCTCAACGCGGTCAGCAAACGGCGGCGCTGGCCGCTCAAGGTCTGGCCTTCTTTGGCGCACACGCCGAGCAACGCCAGCGGCCCGTCTTCCACCGACAACGGCCACCACCACCAACGCCCAAACGGCAACGTGCCGGTGCCCGCGCCCGCCGGTTGATCATGTTGCCAGGCCCAATCGGCGGCGGCGCGTTCAGCTTCGGAGAACTCCAGCGGGCCACCGGTTTCGACTTTCCAGCCACCCTGATTATCGCGATTGAGCAGGCACAGTTGCAGATCGCTCCAGCCGTTGAGGTGCTGGGCGGCGGCGCTGACCACAGCCTGACGGTCGGTGGCGGCGGTGAGTTTGCGCGACAGGTCGAGCAGTTCGGTGGTTTCTTCCTGGGTGTCGCGCAGCGCCTGCAATTGCCGCCGCTGCCGTGCTGCGAGGTTACCGGTGAGGGCCGCCATCAGCAGGAAGAACAACAAAGTCAGCACGTCTTCTTCGCGCTGGATGCTGAAGGAGAAATTCGGTGGAATGAACAAAAAGTCGTAGGTCAGGAACGACAGCGCCGCACAGGCCAGCGCCGGGCCGAGGCTGCTGCGCACCGCCACCAGCAACACGGCGGCGAGGAACACCAGCGAGATGTTCGGCAACGGCAACACGCTCGCCACCGCCCAGGCCAGCGCACTGGCCAACACCGTCGCGACCAGCGCCAGCGCGTAGTCGAACCAGACCAGCGAATGCGCCGCACGTTGCCGTGGCGGGTGCTGTTCGTGTTCGCTGTCGATGACGTTGATTTCCAGCCCACGCGCATTGCGCAGCAAACGTGACGCCAGGCCGCCGCCGAACAATCGTCGACGCAAACGCTGTCGCGACTGACCGACCAGTACCAGGCTGGCGCGGCGTTCGGCGGCGTGCTGGATCAGGGTTTTCGCCACTTCGCCGGCCCGCAGCAACACCACTTCGCCGCCCAGACGCTCGGCCAGTTGCTGGGCACTTTGCAGGCGCAGGCGCGATTGCTCGTCACGCACGCTGCCGTTGTCGACATGCACCAGGCTCCACGGCAAGTGCCGACGCTGGGCGACGCGGCTGGCATGCCGCACCAGGCGTTCGGCCTGCGCATCGCCGTCGACACCCACCAGCAAGCGACCGCGCACGGCCGGCGCATCCTGGCCGAGCTGGCGGTAACCCTGGGCCAAATCGTTATCGACCTGGGCGGCGGCGGTTTGCATCGCCAGTTCGCGCAGCGCGGTGAGATTGGTCTGGGTGAAGAACGCGTCGATGGCCGCCCGAGCCTGCTCCGGCACGTAGACCTTGCCGTCGCGCAGACGCTCAAGCAGTTCGCGCGGTGGCAGGTCGACCAGCAGCAGTTCGTAAGCCTCTTGCAGCACCCAGTCCGGCAAGGTTTCACGGACCTGCACGCCGGTGATGCCGCGCACCTGATCGTTGAGGCTTTCCAGGTGCTGGACGTTGACCGTGGTGAACACGTCGATGCCGGCTGAGAGCAGTTCCTGGATGTCCTGCCACCGTTTGGCGTGACGACTGCCGGGGGCATTGGTGTGGGCCAGTTCGTCCACCAGCACCAGTTTCGGTTTGGCCGCGAGCAGGCCGTCGAGGTCCATTTCTTCGAGCACCACGCCACGGTATTCCGAGCGCACCAACGGCTGCTGCGGCAAGCCGCCGAGCAGCGCTTCGGTTTCCGCGCGGCCGTGCGTCTCGACCACGCCAGCGATGATTTTCACGCCCTGGCGCAGTTGGGTGTGGGCCGCTTGCAGCATGGCGTACGTCTTGCCGACACCGGGCGCCGCGCCGAGGAAAACCTTGAGCCGGCCACGACCATCGCGGGGCAGGTCTGCTAACAGCGCGTCGGCGCGGCCGGAGTCACTCATGCTTGAAGCTCTCTTCTATTCAGGTAGTGATGGGGTGTCTACGAGGCCGCCTTCGCGAGCAAGCCCGCTCCCACATTGGAATGCATTTTCCTGTGGGAGCGGGCTTGCTCGCGAATGGCGGCGCCACCGATCTACAGGTTTTCCAGCGCCATGTTCAGCGCCAGCACATTCACCACCGGTGGCCCCACCAGCGGCTGCTCGATGTGCGCCTCCAGCAATTGCTGAAGCGTAGACACCGGCAGGTTGCGCGCCGCCGCAACACGCGCCAGTTGATAGGCAATCGCCGCCGGTGGCAAGTGTGGATCGAGGCCGCTGCCGGAGGTGGTCAGCATCGCCAGCGGCACCGGCCCCTGGCCTGGTACCAACAGTTTATTGGCATCGTCGATCACCCGAGTGGCCAGCGCCGGGTTGCTGGGCGACAGGTTGCTGGCGCTGCTCGACACGGTGGCGAAAGCACCGGCCGATGGCCGTGGGTGGAACCAGGCGTCACCGACGAAATCCTGGGCAATCAGCGACGATCCACGGACCTTGCCGTCGGCGTCGTGCACCAGGCTGCCGTTGGCCTGATCCGGGAAGGCGACCTGGGCCACGCCGGTGACCACCAAAGGGTAGGCGACGCCAGTGATCAGGGTCATCAGCACTAACAGGCTCAAGGCCGGACGTATCATTGTGGACATTTCAAATTCCTCGAATTCGGATAAAAACCGCTGCGTTCATTCAGATGGACCGTGTCGTATTCTTCGCGAGCAAGCTTTGCTCCTACGGGGCGGTGGCGTGCACACGTTTTGCGAACACCTCAAACCCCGTAGGAGCGAGGCTTGCCCGCGAAGGCGGTGTGGCGGACACACCGCTATGCAGGGTCAAACCAGGTGCAAGGCGGTCAGCAGCATGTCGATGGCCTTGATCCCCACGAACGGCACCAGAATCCCGCCCAGCCCGTAGATCAGCAGATTGCGTCGCAGCAACGCCGCCGCACTCGCCGCTTGCACCCGCACGCCGCGCAATGCCAACGGAATCAGCACGACGATGATCAACGCGTTGAACACGATCGCCGAGAGAATCGCGCTCTGCGGACTGCTCAGGTGCATGACGTTGAGCACGCCCAGTTGCGGGTAGATCGAGGCGAACAGCGCCGGCAGGATCGCGAAGTATTTGGCCACGTCGTTGGCGATGGAAAACGTCGTCAGCGCACCGCGAGTCACCAGCAATTCCTTGCCGATCTGCACCACGTCCAGCAGCTTGGTCGGGTCGCTGTCGAGGTCGACCATGTTCGCCGCCTCGCGTGCCGCTTGCGTCCCGTCGTTCATCGCCATGCCCACGTCCGCCTGGGCCAGTGCCGGGGCGTCGTTGGCGCCGTCGCCGCACATGGCGACCAGGCGGCCGTCGTTCTGCTCGTGACGAATGCGCGCCAGTTTTTTCTCCGGCGTGGCTTCAGCCAGCACGTCATCCACGCCCGCCTCAGCAGCAATCGCGGCGGCGGTCAGCGGGTTGTCGCCGGTCACCATGACCGTGCGAATCCCCAGTTTGCGCAGTTCGGCGAAACGTTCGCGGATGCCGGGCTTGACCACGTCCTTGAGGTGAATCGCACCGAGCAATTTACCGTCGACGCAGACCAGCAACGGTGTGCCGCCGCTCTGGGCGATCTTGTCGATTTCCCGCGACAGCGACGCGGCCAGATCGGCGCGCTTCAGGCCGACGAAGGCCAGCAGCGAATCCACCGCGCCCTTGCGATACACGCGGCCCTGATAGTCGACACCGGACAAGCGAGTCTCGGCGCTGAACGGTACAGCCGTCAGCAGTTCGGTGGACGGCTCAGGCTGTGGCTGAGTGCCGCGCAGGTACTCGACGATGGATTTACCTTCGGCCGTGTCGTCGGCCAGCGAGGCGAACAACGCACCTTCGGCGAGTTCCTTGGCAGAGACGCCAGGTGCCGCAAAAACGGCAGTGCAGCGACGGTTACCGAAGGTGATGGTGCCGGTCTTGTCCAGCAGCAGGACGTGTACGTCGCCTGCCGCTTCCACCGCGCGACCGGATTTGGCGATCACGTTAAGGCGCACCAGACGGTCCATCCCGGCGATACCGATGGCCGACAACAGGCCGCCAATGGTGGTCGGAATCAGCGTGACCAATAACGCCACCAGGAACACCAGCGGCAGGCTGCCGTTGGCGAAGTGGGCGAACGGTTGCAGGGTCACGACCACCAGCAGAAAGATCAGGGTCAGGCCGATCAGCAGGATGTCGAGCGCCACTTCGTTCGGGGTTTTCTGGCGTTTGGCGCCTTCGACCAGGGCGATCATGCGGTCCAGGGTCGACTCGCCGGGGTTAGCGGTAATGCGCACCAACAGCCAGTCGGAGACCAGGCGGGTGTTGCCGGTGACGGCCGAACGGTCGCCGCCGGACTCGCGGATCACCGGCGCGGATTCACCGGTAATCGCTGCTTCGTTGACCGCCGCGATGCCTTCGATCACTTCGCCGTCACCGGGGATCATTTCCCCGGCTTCAACGCGCACCACGTCACCCTTGCGCAGGCTGGTCGCCGGCACCACTTGAAAGACCCCGTTGCTGGTTTTGCGTCGGGCGCTCAAGCCTTCACTGCCCGCCTTGAGGCTGTCGGCGCGGGCCTTGCCGCGACCTTCGGCCAAGGCTTCGGCGAAGTTGGCGAACAACACGGTGAACCACAGCCACAGGGCGATTTGCGCCGCGACAAAGGTCGGCACTGCCGTGTCGGGAATGAAGCACAGCACGGTGGTCAGGATCGCGGTCAGTTCGACCACCAGCATCACCGGCGCACGCTGCAATTGCCGTGGGTCGAGCTTGACGAAAGCTTGCACCAGCGCCGGCCGCCACAGGGCCGAGATCGCGGTTTTCGGTTGCTCCGGCGCCTTGACGGCGGCGGTTTTAGTTACGGGCATATTCATCATTGACTCCTTAGAAGCCCATGCTCAGGTGTTCAGCGATTGGGCCCAAAGCCAGGGTCGGCAGGAAGGTCAAACCACCCACCAGCAAAATGGTCACGGTCAGCAAGGTCACGAACAGCGGGCCGTGGGTCGGGAAGCTGTTCTGGCCGATCGGTGCGGTTTTCTTCATCGCCAGGCTGCCGGCCAACGCCAGTACCGGGAGGATGTAACCGAAGCGCCCGATCAACATGCCCAAGCCCAGCATCAGGTTATGGAACGCGGTGTTGGCGCCGAAGCCGCCGAACGCCGAGCCGTTGTTGGCACTGGCCGAGGTGTAGGCGTAGAGCAACTGGCTGAAACCGTGGGCGCCGGGGTTACTCACCGCCGCGACCGGGCCGGGCAGGCTCGCGGCAATCGCGCCGAGCACCAGCACGCCGACCGGCATCACCAGCAAGGTCACCACCAGCAACTGCACTTCCTTGGCCTGCAATTTCTTGCCGAGGTATTCCGGGGTGCGGCCGATCATCAGGCCGGCGAGGAACACCGCGATCAATACGTTGAGCAACATGCCGTAGAGCCCGGCACCGACGCCGCCGAAGATCACTTCGCCGACCATCATGTTGACCAGCGCGACCATACCGCTCAGCGGGTTGAGGCTGTCGTGCATGCCATTGACCGAACCGTTGGACGCCGCCGTGGTGGTCACCGACCACAGCACCGTGGCGGTGGTGCCGAAGCGCGCTTCCTTACCTTCCAGCGGCGCGGTCTGTTCGACGGCGACGTTGTTCAGGGTCGGGTTCGGTTGGTATTCAGCCCACAGCGAGGTCGCGCCGCCGATCAAGAACAGCGCCAGCATGCAGGCGATGATCGCGCGGCTCTGACGCAGGTCTTTCACGTAGTGGCCGAAGGTGAACACCAGCGCGACCGGGATCAGGATGATCGACGCCATCTCGAACAGGTTGCTCCAGGCGGTCGGGTTCTCGAACGGGTGCGCCGAGTTGACGCCGAAGAAACCACCACCGTTGGTGCCCAGTTGCTTGATCGCAATCTGGCTGGCGGCCGGGCCGAGCGGGATCACCTGATCAACGCCTTGCAGGGTCACGGCATTCACGTACTGCGCGAAGGTTTGTGGCACGCCCTGCCAGACCAGGTACAGCGCCAGCAACAGGCACAGTGGCAGCAAGCCGTAGAGGGTCGCGCGGGTCATGTCGACCCAGAAGTTGCCAAGGGTCTTGGTCGACTTGCGCCCGATACCGCGACACAGTGCAACCAGCACGGCGAGGCCGGTGGCGGCGCTGACGAAGTTCTGCACGGTGAGGCCGGCCATCTGACTGAGGTAGCTCAGGGACGCTTCGCCGCTGTAGGCCTGCCAGTTGGTGTTGGTCATGAAACTGATGGCGGTGTTGAACGCCAGCGTCCACTCCTGACCCGGCAGGTTTTGCGGGTTCAGTGGCAAGTGGTCCTGGAACAACAGGATCGCGAACAACAGCAGGAAGCCTGCGAGGTTGAAGGCGAGCAAGGCCAGGGTGTATTTCTGCCAGCTCTGTTCGGCCTGCGGATCAACGCCGGCCACTCGATAACACCCGCGCTCCACCGGTCCGAGGATCGGTGTCAGCCAGGTGCGTTGCCCCTCCATGACCTTGTAGTAGAAACGCCCCAGAAACGGTGCCGGTATCAGCACCACGGCGAAGAAGGCCAGGATCAGCCAATAGTCATAACTGTGCATAGCCGCTCCTAGTTCCGGTCCGCGCGCAACAGCGCAACCAACAGATAAATGAACAGCCCCACTGCCAGCAGCAGTGACACCCCGTCCAGAACGCTCATGGAAGTTCTCCGTGTTACGGCGTATTGCCGCGTGTGGAGTCATTGTCGGCAGGGAGGCTGTAAAGGAACGAGACCGAGGGTGTTGGCTGTGCATAAAGAAAGCGTAAAGAGTGGGTTTATGCTGGCGTTACAGCGTTGTTCTGAGGGGCCTCTTCGCGGGCAAGCCTCGCTCCTACAGGAAGTGCGGCGCTCCTGACTTTGTAGGAGCGAGGCTTGCTCGCGAAGACGGCATGACAGGCAACAATGCCCCCAACTGACGCACAAAAAAGGCTCATTACGCCGCAAACATCCTCGATACGACGCCTTTTTGCGCTTTACGACTGCCATCACAACACTGGCACGCCCACTGCACGCGCCCTCCCCCGAGCTTTCCAAACCGTTCAGGGAGCAAACGCATGAACACACAACTCAAACCCACGCTGGGCACGCTGCACCTGTGGGGCATTGCGGTCGGACTGGTGATTTCCGGGGAATACTTCGGCTGGAGTTACGGCTGGGGCGTGGCCGGCACGCTGGGCTTTCTGGTGACCTCGTTCATGGTCGCTACGATGTACACCTGCTTCATCTTCAGTTTCACCGAACTGACCACCGCGATTCCCCATGCCGGCGGGCCCTTTGCCTACAGCCGCCGCGCCTTTGGCGAGAAAGGCGGTTTGATCGCCGGGCTGGCGACCCTGATCGAATTCGTCTTCGCCCCACCCGCGATTGCCTTGGCGATTGGTGCCTACCTGAACGTACAATTTCCCGCCCTCGACCCGAAACACGCAGCGGTCGGCGCGTACATCGTGTTCATGGGCCTGAACATCCTCGGGGTGAAACTCGCGGCGACCTTTGAACTGGTGGTCTGCGTGCTGGCGGTTGCCGAGTTGTTGGTGTTCATGGGCGTGGTCGCCCCGGCGTTCAGCTTCAGCAACTTCGCGCTCAATGGCTGGGCCGGTTCCGACGTGTTCGGCGCACCGGCGATTGCCGGGATGTTCGCGGCGATTCCGTTTGCCATCTGGTTCTTCCTGGCCATCGAAGGCGCCGCCATGGCGGCTGAAGAAGCCAAGGACCCGAAACGCACGATTCCCAAGGCCTACATCAGCGGCATCCTGACGCTGGTGTTGCTGGCGATGGGCGTGATGTTCTTTGCTGGCGGCGTCGGCGATTGGCGCACCCTGTCGAACATCAACGATCCACTGCCGCAAGCCATGAAGACCGTGGTCGGCGAAAGCTCCGGTTGGTTGCACATGCTGGTGTGGATCGGCCTGTTCGGCCTGGTTGCAAGTTTCCACGGGATCATCCTGGGCTACTCACGGCAGTTCTTCGCCCTCGCCCGCGCCGGTTACCTGCCGGCGTCCCTGGCCAAACTGTCACGCTTCCAGACGCCGCACCGGGCAATCATCGCCGGCGGCGTGATCGGCATCGCCGCCATCTACAGTGACGGTTTGATCAACCTCGGCGGCATGACGCTGACGGCAGCGATGATCACCATGGCGGTGTTCGGGGCGATCGTGATGTACATCATGAGCATGCTCAGCCTGTTCAAACTGCGTAAAACCGAGCCGAACCTGGAGCGCACGTTCCGCGCGCCGTGCTATCCGTTGGTGCCGCTGATTGCGCTGGTGCTGGCGGTGGTCTGCCTGGTGGCCATGGCCTGGTTCAACACGCTGATCGGGGTGATCTTCCTTGGCTTCATGGCCGTGGGTTTCGTGTACTTCATGCTGACCGCGCAATTGCGTGCCGATGCGCCGGCGGATGCAATGTTGACCGGGCTCTAAACAGTCGCGATACGGCAGGCCTATCAGGCATAGAATGGAGCACTGCGATGGAACTGGAGCGAAATCCAAACGCTCAAAGTGTTATGCACGATCGATTGGCGAAACCCGCCAATCGGCCTGCCCTCAAGGAGAGCCCTTATGCCCTGGTATGCCTGGTTGATTCTGGTCGTTGCAATCGGCTCGATCGTTGGCGGTTTAATGATGTTGCGTGATACCGCCACCAAGGTCGATCTGACCGAAGAGCAACGTAAACGCGTCGCCGAACGCAATGCGGAAATAGATGCCAAGGAAGCTCAGGACCGCTAAACAACGCCATTGAAACGGCGGCGAACTTCAATGTGTAGCAGCTGGCGAAGCCTGCGTTCGGCTGCGCAGCAGTCGTAAAGTCAGCGAACGCGGTGAAGCAGGAAAACCGCGTTATCTGGATTTACGACTGCTGCGCAGCCGAACGCAGGCTTCGCCAGCTGCTACAGGTTGTACTTCTATTCCCAATCGGCCTTGGCGATGTGCAAGCCATGCAGCCCTTTGTACGCCGCGCGCTCAGGCTGGCTCCAGCCCTGCAGCAATGAATCCTCCAAGCGATAAATCTCCACCCCGAGCGGTCGACACACGCTCAGTGGATCCTGCGCATCCGGTCCCCACATCGCCAGCGACAGATCGCCACCCGGGCAGGTGGACAGCGCGCACAACAGGTCGATCTCGGCAAAAAATTCCAGGTAGTCACCCTTCTGCGCCGGACAGGCTTTCATGAAATACATGTCGTCGTGGTTCAGGCCGGTGCACTGGAAAATGTTCAACACGTCGTGCACGTCGAACTCAGTCAGGCCATGGGGCAACACTGCACGCGTCAGGTTCGAGTGGCAGTGATGATGGAAATCTTCGCCGGTGAGCATTTTGTTCACATAGGGATCGCAGCGCGTACCGAGCAAATCGTGCAAGCGGCCGCCATGTTCGTCGATGCCATAACCGGCCAGGCTATCGTCGGTGATGGTCACCAGCGGCCGCAAAAAAGGCAGATTCGACCAGAGCCGGTCATGGGTGCTGACATGCGCGCCCTGAAGCTGGCGGGTCCGCGCCGCCCACAAGCGTTCACGCGGATCGTTGGCGTTCCAGACGTTGAAATCACCGACTTGCGGGCCGACCGGCGTCGTGACCCGGAACACGTGTCCGGCCGGCACTTTCCAGGCGCGACCGGTGCGGATCGGCACCTCGAAGGATTCGATCAGCGTACGCCCGTCCTTGGTGTCGCGGATCCGCTCATAGAACGCTTTGTCCACCTGCAAGGCCGAGCCTTTGCTGACTTGATAGGCCGCCGGATAGTCTTTGTACATGGCACGAATCCTCGATCAGTGATGGGAAATCGGAGCAAGCAACTGCAACAGGAGTTGTTCGGAATCGTCGAGATACAAACTCATGGCGTCTTCGGCCGCGGGTTTGTCGCCTTCGGCCAGCAAGTCGTGTATCTGCCGGTCGCGCGCAAGCCAGGGCGCCTGAAAGCTCGATTCGTCGGGCGCGCTGCAAAACACCAGGCGCAATTGCGCGACGACGTTGGTGAAGAACTCGTCGAACAGTGGGCTGCGCAGCAACCCGACGATGTGTTGATGAAACGCCAGGCTGTGGGTGCCGACGGCGCGCCAGTCTTCGCGTTCCCGGGCCAGCTCGGTGGCCTCCAGGGATTCAAGCATCCGGTCGGACTGATAATCGCGCAGCGGCTGACTCGCGCTGATGGCCTGCAACTCAAGGGTGCGCCGGACGTTGAACAGGTCCCGCACATCATCAACGCCAAGCCTGCGCACCATCACGCCTTTGTTGCGCACATATCGGGTCAGACCTTCCTGTCCCAGGCGATGCAGCGCTTCGCGAATGGTGTTGCGGGACGCGTTGTAGGCCGACACCAGATCGTTTTCCACCAGCGCCATGCCGGGCAGCAAACGGCCGCCGATGATGTCGGCGCGCAACTCCAGTGTGATGTGGTCGGCCAGGGACAGTCCGCTGCTCATGCTCATCGCCTCGTGATTGTTCAACAATCGTCGATTAATGAGTAATCACTATTCGTGCCACTTACCGAATCGTTTACGACGGAGTTGGACGCATCTGCATGCTTTTTAGAAGTAGAAGTACAGTCACCATCTCATTTTCATTGGTTAATATGGCGCATTGTTGCGGAGATTCGACATGCGTTACTCGCAGGACCACAAAGCCCAGACCCACGAACGCATTATCAAGGAAGCTTCAGCGCGCTTTCGCCGCGATGGCATTGGCGCGACAGGCCTGCAACCCCTCATGAAAGCACTGGGCTTGACGCACGGCGGCTTTTACTCGCATTTCAAGTCCAAGGACGAACTCGTAGAAAAGGCGTTGCAAACCGCCGGTGATGAAGTGGATGTGCTGTGTGCCGATCTGTTCGCCCAGGATCGTCCGCTGGAAGCGTTCATCGATACCTATTTGTCCGAATGGCATAAGACTTCACCGCATGAAGGTTGCCCACTGCTGACCATGTCATCGGAACTTGGCATGCGCGGGCAGCCGAGCTCGACCACAGATGTGGTGCTCAACGCACGGCTCGAACAGGTGCAAGGCACCCTTGAAGGCGAGGACGCCGCCGACCGCAGCGTCGTCATTATGTCGACGCTGGTCGGGGCGCTATTGCTATCGCGCAGTGTCGAGAATCCTGAGCTGGCCCAGCGGATTCTCGACGTCACTCGCGATTTTCTTAAACAACCGAGGGATTAACCCTCCCAGCGCTTGAACAACACGCTGGCGTTCACCCCGCCAAAGCCAAAGCCATTGGACAACGCATACTCGATGGGCATCGGCCGCGCCTGACCGTGAACGATGTCCACGCCTTGGGCGGCAGGGTCCGGGTTATCGAAATTGAGGGTCGCCGGCACGATCTGATCGCGAATGGCCAACAACGTAAAGATCGCCTCGATCCCGCCCGCTGCACCGAGCAAATGCCCGGTCGCCGACTTGGTCGACGTCACCGCAATCTTGTTGTCCGCGCCGAACAATGCCTTGATCGCCGCCAATTCGCCAAGATCGCCCACCGGGGTCGACGTGGCGTGGGCATTGAGATGCTGCACCTGTGCTGGCGAGATACCCGCCTGAGCCAACGCCAGCGTCATCGCCCGTCGCGCACCACTGCCATCCTCCGGGCCTGCCGTCAGGTGATAGGCATCGGCGCTGGTGCCGTAACCGACCAGCTCCGCCAGCGGTTGAGCGCCGCGCGCCAAGGCATGCTCCAGGGATTCAATTACCAGAAGACCCGCGCCCTCGCCCATGACGAAACCATCGCGATCACTGTCGAACGGTCGCGAAGCACGTTCCGGAGTTTCATTGAAACCGCTGGACAAGGCCCGCGCAGCGGCAAACCCGGCGAGGCTGACGCGATCGATCGCCGCTTCCGCGCCGCCGCACACCGCAATGTCCGCCTCACCACAACGAATCAGCCGCGCTGCATCGCCAATCGCCTGAACCCCGGCCGCGCAGGCCGTGACCGGTGCGCCCAATGGGCCTTTGAAACCGTGCTGGATCGACACATGACCCGCGGCGAGGTTGACCAGAAACGACGGAATCGTGAACGGCGACAAGCGTCGCGGCCCACGGCTGTCCGTGGTGCGCACCGCATCGGCAATCGCACCGAAGCCACCCACGCCCGAACCGATGATGGTTGCGGTGCGCTCCTGGGCATTGGCGTCCTGAGCCTGCCAACCGGCCTGTTCCAGCGCCTGACGCGCCGCTTCCATGGCGAACAGAATGAAGCGGTCCATCTTCTTTTGTTCTTTGGGCGGCGTCGCCCGGTCCGGGTCAAACCCCGCCTCGGCATCGTCAGCCAGGGTCGGCACAGCGCCGCCAACCTTGGCCGGCAGATCGGCAACCACCTCGTCCGGCAAATTGCGCAACCCGGAACGTCCGGCCAACAGTCGCTCCCAGACGGCTTCGACACCGCTACCCAACGGAGACACCAGGCCCATGCCCGTTACAACCACTCGACGATCACTCATACCGCAACTACCTCAAGCCGATTGATGGCACCTCACTTGTAACGCGAGGCGGCCTTGCTTTTGGAAAGATTCGGCGCCATCACATGACGCGCCGCAACAAACGCATCCCAGTCGGCGGCATCCGGCAACGAAGGAATGGTCACCAACTCACCCTGGTCCAGACCGGCCAACGCCGCATCGACCATCTCCCCCGCTTCCATGACCATGTCCGCCGGGATCTGGGTCGCATCGATACCGGAGCGTTCCCAGATTTCAGTGCGTGTTACGCCTGGCAACACCGCCTGGACCTTGACCCCGGTGCCATCCAGTTCGGCGTTCAACGATTGGGTCAGACTTAACACATAAGCCTTGCTCGCGGTGTAAGTCGCATTGAAACGCTCGGGAAACAATGCCACCACCGAGGCGATATTGATGATCGTACCGCGACCGGCCTTGGCGAAGCTGGCAGCCGCTGCCGATGCCAACCGCGTGACCGTGGTGACGTTCAGTTGAATCAAGCGTTCCAGCTGATCCATGTCGGCATTGGCCAGCAAACCATCCGCCGCGACACCGGCGTTGTTCAGCAACAGGCTGATACTCGAATCACTGCGAAGGCGCTGCTCGAGCTTGAGCACGTCATCCTTTTGCGTGAGATCCGCCTTGAGCACTTCCACCTGAACACCATGCTCGGAGCGCAATGTGCTCGCCGCCGCTTCCAGTCGCTGCTCGTCGCGAGCGACCAGCAACAAATCAAAACCGCGCGCCGCCAACCGCTCAGCGTAAATCGCACCGATACCGGAAGAAGCACCGGTGACAAGGGCCGTACCTTGGGACTGAGTGGACGTCATGACTATGCTCCTGGGAGTGCTTGAGGGAAAAACAAGCGCCTGAATCTCAAAACGCTTTGGCGAATGATGTTTTTATTATAGGCATAATCCAACGTTCATATGATAGCCGTAATTTTTATTGCAGCGACGGAAGGCACAACTTGGTAGCGTTCGCCAGAATGCAAAAAAGGCCGGTCAATGACCGGCCTTCTTGGCGTTGAGCTACAAGCTTAGTTCACCTCAAGCTTCTCGCGATTCTTATCCAGAATAGCTTTACCGATCCCCTTCACTTCCAGCAGTTCGTCGACGGACGCAAACGGCCCATTACCCTCACGATAGGCAACAATCGCCTTGGCTTTGGCCTCCCCTACACCCGACAACGCGCGCTGCAAGGTTGGCGCGTCGGCGGCATTCAGATCGACCTTGTCGGACTGTACCTTAGGGGAGACTTCCAGCACCACAGGTGCACTGCCAGCCTCCGGCTTCGTTGTCGGCGCAGCAATGGCACCGATAGAGGCGCTGGTGAGCAGGGCAAAAACCAGAGAGTAGAAATAGCCAGTACGCATAAATGACGCTCCATGACATCGATTGAGAAAGCAGCTTTTCCGAAGCTGCCTCCCAAACTTAGGCGATGTCTGGAGCCTGTCAAAAATGTGTCCGTTACAGGATGTGAAACAATCAGGGTTCGAGGCGACGTTGCTGGTAGATCCAGTCAACGATATCGCCGTCGGGTGTGTAGCCGCTGACGGTTTCGCGCAGGAGCTGACGGACGCGCGCGTAGTCGTCCCGATCGACAGCCACCAGCAATTCCCTCAAGCGGCCCTTGAGTACATCCCAGGGCAGATGATCTTCGTTGGCGCTCATGATCATCGGATGCTGGGTCGCCGCCACGTTGTCGCCGATCAGCAACTCCTCGTACAGCTTCTCGCCTGGACGCAGACCGGTGAATTCAATGGAGATGTCGCCTTGCAGGTTTTTCTCCGAACGCACGCTCAAGCCGGACAGGTGAATCATCTTCTCTGCCAGTTCGACGATCTTTACCGGCTCGCCCATGTCCAGCACGAACACATCACCGCCCAGCCCCATGGACCCGGCCTGGATCACCAATTGCGCGGCTTCGGGGATGGTCATGAAATAGCGGGTGATTTTCGGGTGCGTGACCGTCAGCGGACCACCGGATTTGATCTGGCTGTGGAACAGCGGAATCACCGAACCGGAAGACCCCAGCACGTTGCCAAAGCGAACCATGGTGAAACGGGTCTTGTTGACCCGAGACACATTAGCCTTGTCACCAAACAGCACCGGGGCGATTTCACGGCTGAGGGCTTGCAGGGTCAACTCGGCCAGGCGTTTGGTACTGCCCATGATGTTGGTCGGGCGTACGGCCTTATCGGTGGAGATCAGCACAAAATTGGAAACACCCGACTGCAAGGCTGCCTGAGCGGTGTTGAGCGTGCCAATCACGTTGTTGAGCACGCCTTCGGCGATGTTGTGTTCAACCATCGGCACGTGTTTATACGCGGCGGCGTGGTACACCGTGTCCACGCCCCAGGTTTTCATCACATCCAGCAGTTTGTCCTGATGCCGGATCGAGCCGAGGATCGGCAGCAATCGGACAGGAACCGACTCCCGACAGGCCCGCTGCTCAAGCTCCGACAGAATGCTGTAGAGGTTGAACTCACTGTGCTCGAACAGCAGAAGCGTGGTCGGCCCCAGCGCGAAGATTTGCCGGCACAGTTCTGCACCGATCGATCCACCGGCGCCGGTGACCATCACTGTCTTGCCTTTGATGCAGCGTTCAAGCAAGTCGGGTTGCGCGGGTACCGAGTCGCGCCCAAGGAGGTCGGCGATATCCACTTCCTGGATGTCCTCGACCTTGACCCGGCCACTGGCCAGATCGGAGAAGTTCGGCACACTTCGTATGTGAAGCGGGTACCGTTCCAGAAGCGTAAGGATTTCTCGACGCCGTGCACGGGTCGATGACGGAAGCGCCAGGAGAATTTCCTGTGCACCGGTTTCATCGATCATCTGCTGGATGTGCTTGGGCTTGAACACCTGCAGCCCGGCAATCGAACGATCCGCGATGCTCGGATCATCATCGATAAACGCCACCGGACGCATGGCACGGCCCATGCGAAGCGCCGCGACCAGCTGATTGCCGGCCATGCCTGCACCGTAGATCGCAACTTTGGTCAGGCCGTCATCGCGATTGGTGAACGGCACGTGCTGGGCGGCGGTGAACCAGTCACCCATGAAGTACTGACGCATGCACAGGCGCAGGCCGCCGATGATGACCAGGCTAAGCCACCAATAGTTGAAGACGATGGAGCGCGGTACCACGGCTTCGTGATTGCTGTACCAATAGACCACAACCGCCAGGATCAGCGAAGACAGGCTGACGGCTTTGATGATCGCAATAAGGGCGTCATTGCCAAAATAGCGCATGACGGCACGATACATGCCGAAACGGATAAACAGGGGAATCGCGACAAGAGGGGCGCAAACAAACAGCCAAAAGTGAACCTTGAAAGGGTTGTACATATCATCAATACCCAAACGCACGATGAATGCCAACCACAACGCGGCCCAAACCAGCGTTATGTCTGTGGTGACCTGTATCAACCTTTTTCGGCGCCGGGGGAGCCCTACCAGATATGCTCTGATTTTATCCATAAACCCTTCAAACACCTCAGTCCCTCCTCTCGGCAACCCTATCACCCTGGTGAAATCTCATGGGCGCCGCGCGATCACTCTAAACCTAATGACATAGTAGTTGGTGCTTAGTTCTTTATCGTAGGACCTTCCAGATCCCCTGCCCGAAACTTTATAGCCAACGCGATCAATGGCACGTAAGCCACGATGACGCCTAATGCCCCGTCCAGACCGAAACGTGTCACGCCCACGGCTATCGGCAGCAACCAGAAAAGATTGATCACGCCCACTGCAAGCGTGACGGGTAAATGCCTGCCGAAACGCCGTGAGGCGAATTGGTAAGCATGACTGCGATGGGCTTCGTAAACCTTGTCCCCCCTCAATAAACGGCGGAACAGGGTAAATGTTGCGTCGACGATGAACACCCCCAGCAAAATCAACCAGGCCCACAGCATCGGCTCACTCACCCACGCGGCCTGAAGGGAGAGGCCGCCAAGAGTTATGCCAAGAAATCCGCTCCCGGCGTCCCCCATAAATATACGTGCGGGGGGGAAATTCCAGTACAGGAAACCGGCTACAGACGCGGCGAGAAGCAGCGGTCCCCAGACCAAGTTGTGCAGGTCGGACAAGTAATAGAGAAAACAAACCCCAAGGCAGGCGCAAATGGCCTCTACACTGGCAATGCCATCAATGCCATCCATGAAATTGTAGAGATTGAGCAGCCACACCAGATAAAAAATAGCCATCATCTGACCAGCCCAGCCTAGATCGACGGTAGAGCCAAACAGCTCTATTGGAGGCAACCCGCCGGTCCATGCCAATAACCAAGTTGCAGCAGCAAAATGCCCTAACAATCGCCAGCGTGCGGCAATATGGCCGTGGTCATCCATGAAACCGATCAGTGAAATCGCCAGACCGGCGCCGGCGTTTGCGATGAAAGTCGCAGTGGACATCAGACCGGCGACAAACAAAAAGACCGACGACAAAACGAACGCCACGACTATTGCGACGCCGCCTCCGCGCGGTGTCGCAACCGTATGCGAGCTGCGGGCGTTGGGAACGTCAATCAGGCTTCGTGATATGGCATACCTACGTAATGCTGCTGTAAGCAAAAAGGAAACGCCAACAGCCACCAGAATGAACCACATGTAATTCATTGTTTACGAGACTCCAGAAAATGCGCTGCCGTCGACTTTAACCCGTCTTCCAATCTGACTGGCGGACTCCAGCCCAGCAACTCCTGGTTTTTTCTAATATCGACCTGTAAAGAGCCGAAAAGTCGCTGTGCTACAGCCCCACAACCGAGAAATCGTGCTAAAAAAGTCAATATTTTAGTGGAGATCGGCATAAGCCAAGTTTTCGTCCCCAGATAAGCAACAAGTCGCTCCATCAACTGAGTTGTTGAAACATCTTCTCCATCACTTACCAAAAATATTTGATTTGCTGCGCGAGGATGGTCAATACAGGTGATTACAAGATCGACAACGTTATCCAAAAATACAAGGCTTCGTTGATTGGTCACTGCACCGAATGGCAGAGGCATCCCCTTCGTAAGCCAACGCATCATCTGCTGAAAATTCGCTCCTACACCCGGACCATAAATGAGGACAGGCCGGATAATGACAACTTCCATTAAACCGGCCTCAGAAAGTTCAAGAAGCTTTTGTTCGGCCTCGTATTTGGAAACCCCGTAGGCATCCAAAGGTAGAGGCATATCATCTGCGAAGAATGGATGACCCAACTTAGTAGCTTCGCCGTTGACCTTGATAGAACTGATAAAAATGAATCTTTTTACCCCGGCCTCGGCGGCTTGATTAGCAAGACGAAGAGTACCTTCAACATTGACCGCACGGAATTTATGAATCGAGTGCCTTGAAGGTTCATGCATGACATGCACGCGCGCCGCTGTATGTATGACCGTATCCACACCTATTAGAGAGGCACGCCAATCGGTAGTATGATCAATATCAGTAATATATCTTTTTTCTATACCGCTAGGCAGAATGCAGTCGATATTTCTTAGAGGTGCCACAACAGAGGTATCGGGTAAATTGCAAATATGCTGCACCAAGGCGTTTCCAAGAAATCCCGTCGCCCCAGTAACAAGTATTTTTTTTGACATTTTAAACCGACTTTCAATTAGAGACCCAGGACAATCTGGCATAAAAATTGCCAAGTCAAACATCGCGCACTATCGGCTAAAAGCTTGACATGGATCCACTCGTTTAGAGTTGATTATTTCGAGAAGTCCATTGAATAGCGTTATCCGGTCATATTTAGGGGCACAACAGACCATGAAACCTCCAAACTGTGCACCACTAATAAGAAGCAACAGTGTTCAAATCCGGCCTACACTTCCAACCTAGTCATCAAGAAAATCAAGAAGACCGGTAAAACACATAATATTTATTCAAGAAAAAAGAGAAGAACACATAAACCGCACCAGCGACGATTTGATTGATAACTTCGTGAAAGACTGCAACCCTAATCAAAACCATAAGAACAGCCAAGTTAGCAAAATAAGCTATTAAAAACACTGCCAAAAAACGTACCAGCTCTGACTTTGACTTAGAGGTGCTCTGAAAAGTAACTTTACGATTCAATGTATACGACAACATGAGACCAATCAAATAGCCAATTACATTGCTGATTACCGGATCCATATTCAATAGATACATGCAGCCAAAAATAACACCATAACCCAATATGGTATTTAACACGCCAACAATAACAAACTTGATAAGCTGCTTCATTTATTAATACGCATGCTGTCAACTCCCATTCAACTTTCGAAATGGCATCTGAATTATGCAATTTAGAAAGCATGTATAACATAACAAGAAAGAGCTCACCTCACGGCTAGCTCTTTCTTTTGTGCTGATAATTTTCACTTACGCTGCGAAATCTCCTCTTCGAGAATATATCTTGGTCGAGACTTTACCTCTTCATAAATCCCTCCAAGATAAACGCCAAGTACTCCAATGACAAAAAGCTGGATGCCGTTAAAAAGCAAGAGGAGCATTACAATAGTGGTCCATCCGCTGGGAAGTGAACGATCGAATAGGAATGTAAAAAGAGTAAGAACCATCAGTAGACATGCCACTACTGAAAAAGATACTCCGACAAATATTCCGATCTGCAAGGGCTTTGTACTAAAAGAAAGAATTCCCGATATTGCGAGTTGAACCATCCGCGACAAAGAGTATTTGGACACACCAGCAGCACGCTTTTCGGCAACATATTCAACGCCGACCTGTTTGAAACCAATCCAGGAAAATAAACCTCTAAGGAACATATTCCTCTCTGCAAAACCCTCCGCTAGTATTTTTGCGACCCGCTGGGAAATTAATCTAAAGTCAGCAGCGTTAGGGTTTATTGCAACATCAGAAAGGCGATTCAAAAACCTGTAAAATAAGTTCCCCATCGCCTTTCGAATAGGATTGACGTCTTCAGTATCGGTACGCACAGTGTAAACAACATCCGCGCCGTCATGAAAATTTTTCAATAAAACCGGGATTAACTCTGGTGGATGCTGTAAATCACTATCCATCATTACTATAACATCTGCATCCAGCGCTTGCTCTATGCCTGCCAGCAGAGACATTTGATGCCCAAAGCGAGAAGACATCGCCAAAACTTTTACTTTGTCGTCATTTTCAGCGATATCGCGCAGTACTTCTAGCGTGTTATCGGTACACTTATCAACAACATAAATAATTCGCGACTCCACACTTTGTAGAGCAGATAACGTTTCGGAAACTCGAGTATGAAATTGCGCGATAACAGCTTCTTCATTGAAGACGGGAGCAACAATAGTAAGTTTTGTTACAGTCATTTTTTACTCATCCAAGAGTGCAACGGTTCGGCTGATATCGGCATAAATGACCGGAACATCATAGCCGCTACGGACACTGAGAGCGGGTGCCTCATCAACGATATTGAAGTCCAACCCAGCCTTTCCGAGCCGCTCCTTCAGAAAGTCTCGCATTTTAATCGGAATTCCGCTTGCGACATGATAAATCTGTCCAGATTGCCCTCTCTCGCTGATAGCGAGAAGTTGCAGTGCTGCGTCTTTCATAGAAATGTAATCTCGGATAGCTGAAAGCGAACCAACTTCAATCCGTCGCCGTAAACCAGACTCAACATCTCGGACTTGTTCGTTGATGCGACCTACAAAAAGCCGATTTGACAGGCCTTCACCATCAAGATTGAAAATCCTGGCAATAACCACGTCCATGCCCTGATAGGAACACATTAGGCCATAATTAGTTTGCCATGATTTTGTTAAACCATAGACTGAAACTGGGCGAAGGATTCGATCCTCTCTGACCGGATTCTCCTCTGGAGTTACCAGTCCATATTCGGCAGCAGAACCAGCCAATACTACGCGTATTGGCTGACCTGATTGTTCTACAGCTGAGAGGATATTTTTTGCACCAACAACGTTTGTCGAATACGCAATTTCGTAATCATTAACAAAAGTAGCAGCCAGATGAACAATCACAGTAGGCTTGATCAAATGTATGACAGCAGACACGTTAGCGGTGTTAGTAACATCCAAAACGCACCCTGAACGTCGTGAGCCACAGACAACGTCATACCCGCGCGAACGAAAGCTTTCCGCCACCTGCTTACCGAGTGCACCATCACCACCGGTCAATAATACTGTTGCCATCCGTTTAAAGCCCCAGTTTCGCTGACAACTCTTCGAAATGCTCATCAGCATACTGATAATCGTCGGGTCGACCAATATCAAGCCAATACCCTGAAAACGGGCGAATAGTTGCAGGTTTATTTGCTGCCAGACCATCGATCATCAGATGGTCAAATCCGTAGGATTCGCCCTTAACCAGAGAGTCAATGACGGACTTATGAATGCAGTAGATCCCCATACTTACATCAAAATCATAGACTGGCTTCTCAACAAAAGCAGTCAGACTCCCAGCCTCATCATACTTGAGCACACCGAAGTCAACTTTTACATTACGACGATATGCTGAAACGGATACCTTACTATCGCTTTGTACATGCAAGTCAAAAAACTTTCGATAGTCCAAGTCCGAAAGAATATCACCATTCATCACCAGGAAATTTTCTGGAAGGTCAGGGATTAGAGTCAGAGGGCCTATCGTGCTTAGTTCCGTTTCCTCAATGGAATAATCGATTTTCAACCCGAATCTAGAACCATCACCAAAATAGGCCATAATCAGATGTGAAAGATGGTTCACAGCTAATGTAATGTGCGTAAAACCACCTTTGCGCAACTGCAAGATGATTATTTCTAGAATCGAGTACTTCCCACCCAATGGCACAAGTGGCTTGGGGATCAAAGTAGTATAGGGACGAAGCCGAGTGCCTTTGCCGCCTGCTAGAATTATCGCTCTCATATCCACCTCAAATGTTGTAAAGCCAAGCCTTATAACGAGCTAGGTTTTCGGGATTCTTAAACCACTGAACAGTATCTTGCAATCCGAGACGCAAGTCGTATTTCGGCGCCCAATCAGTCAACGACTTGATAAGGGTGTTATCACCTATTAATCTAAATACCTCTGAAGCATCAGGGCGAAGCCGGTCATCCTCAGTCACAATTCTCGCACTTGGGTTTAGCTCATCGATCAATACTTTTGCTATATCCCCCACGGAAACTTCGGAGTTGGTCGCGATATTCACTTCTTGCCCGACAGCCCTATCGGAGCTTGCTAGCGCAATAAACCCCTGTACAGTATCTTTGACATAGTTGAAGTCGCGAGTCGGCGCTAAACTACCTAACTTGAGTTCTGTGGTACCCAAAAGAAGCTGAGTAATAATTGTAGGGATAACCGCACGAGCAGACTGGCGCGGACCGTAAGTATTGAAGGGGCGCACAATAGTAACCGGAGTTTGAAACGAGCGATAAAACGACTCTGCAAGGCGATCAGCTCCAATTTTTGTTGCGCTGTATGGTGACTGGCCTTGGAACGGATGCTTTTCATCAATAGGGGCATACTGTGCGGTGCCGTACACTTCAGATGTGGAAGTCACCAAAACCCGTTCAACGTTCAATTTCTTTGCAGCTTGCAAAACGTTGAGCGTACCCTTGATATTAGTGTCAACATAAGAATCAGGAGAATGATACGAGAATGGGATCGCAATCAGTGCCGCAAGATGGAATACCACGTCGCAACCCTGCATGGCTTGTTCTACACCATGCGGATCTCGAATATCGCCTGCAAAAACATCAAGCCCCTTTACAACATCCAGGGGTAAAGAGTCAAGCCAGCCCCAGCTGTTAAAGGAATTGTAGAAAACAAACGAGCGCACGTCGCACCCGTGCGCAAGCAGCGCTTCAACAAGGTGACTGCCGATGAATCCATCGGCTCCTGTCACAAGTACTTTTTTCCCTACGAGATTCAATTGATTCACCTATGAAAAAATTAATTATTGATAGTGTATATTGAAAACTTATCAAGAAACATCGATTAAATCTCAATACAATCTTTTAGTCATTCTACACCAATGTTCGAGTCATGGTGTAACCACGAGAACACCGTTGAGCCAACGCGCGGTAAGTACGAGCGTAGATTCGGGTACAGGCGGCAAATCTTCACAATTCGGAGTAGTCGCTATTGGAAACCTCTGGGCGACGGGGTGCAGTCGATCAATAGCCATCGGGGTACAGATATCAGCGGTAAGCTTACGTCCAAGTACGGTGCTAGCATCACCAAGGGTTGTACTCAAAAAAGTGTACACATCACCAAGTGTGCCAGTGGTATCGCGGACTAATACTGTGCTCGCGTTCTTCACGTCAAGTGCTGCCCACGTTTGGCTTATCACGCTTCTTTGCAGCTGGACATAGTGCCGGACGCCATGAGCTACTAACACACTAGAAACCAGCACAACTGTGACCACTATCGAGGAATTGAACAAGCTGTCGTTAACAGATTGGTGCTTACGGAACCTTGCTAGCAATGAAACGCAGACAAGGACAAATCCAACAGAAATTGGATAGAAAACCCGATCCAAATCACGAATGTGCAAGACATTGACGTAGATCATGGACAGCATAGGTAGGATGGATACAAAAACGAAAACAAGCGTGGCACCCGAAAGTTTAGCGGCCAAAGTTTCAAACCTTTGCAGCGCATCCCAGGTTATAAAAAAAGCAAGCGCGAGCAATAAAGGCAGCAGGTAAGTTTCTTGTCCGAACGCAGTTACATAAGCCGCCTTAATATGCGCCAACAACCCTGTCACAGTGAGTAAACGGGCACTATCTGAAGCCAACGCCCCTTCATATCCAGAACTTCCAAATGTATTTGAAACAATGACCCAATACACACCATAAAGCAAAAATCCAATACCAATAGCCACGGCTATACGTGCTGCACTGAATAATCTCGATTTATTAACTACACTACCGACGCTATCTTGACGATTCCAGAATAGCGACAAAACTGGAATAGCAAGCAAACATAGAGTTAGCCCTTGATAGATAGCCAACAATAACGCAACACTCACAGCGCTTCCGACAACCCATTTAATGGACCATCGATTGTACAGCCGAATTGAAAATCCAAGCGTGACGAAAAGTAGAATGGCCGACAATTGCGCAGAGCCGTAACGCCCCATCCAGGTACCTGGCCAGAATACAAGTGTTGCCGCCAACACAGCCAGCAACCAGCGCTCATAGCCTCCAAAAAATGGTGAAACCGCCCATCTTGCAACGAAATAGCGCGCAACCATCAACAAAGCAGTACCAAGAGCCACGCCAATCGGATGCCCCCAACCCACTATCCATTGAAATGCATATGCAACTAAATGTAGCGGTCGCATCGGGATTGATGGTGCAAATGTTTGAAAGTATGCTAGACCGTTTTCATTGAAAGCACGGAACAAGCCCCATTCTTCGATCAATGGTCCTACTGACCAAAAAGTCAACGCCAATAAAATCAGAATAGTTAGAAGCTCTATAACTATCAGATTCCGCTTGTTCACAGCATCAAAAGGCGATGGCACCGGAATCAATTTTTCCGGTTTTGCTGCAACATCGATCATTCGAAATCCCTTTAAAAATCAATCACCCCGAGGGGTGTAGAAGCACGCGATTGCGCAGAGCCGCACCACTTTAATATACAAGGGATGCGATGTCACATTTTTCCTCCCCTCATCAGCCCATTGGCAGACGTTTGGGCATCGCATTCGTATCATGCCGCGCTGATTGCTCCGCTTCAGAAGGCCCTGACAAGGCTTGTGAGCTTCACTCATGGAAACGACAAGCTGTATACGAGTTTTATAGATAACTAATACCTATCAGTTCTACAGATAGAGAACAGAGAGCGTAGATTACTCACCTGTTTCCGCTACCTCACGGATTCTGAGTCGCATTCGTCAACAGGCCGAGTATCGGGTCGACTCGAATAGAAAACATACCGAAGTAAAAAATTAAATATCCTGCCACGCATTCCGCAACAGGACTGTCCCAAAGAACATAACTCAGCATCCTCTACATATTAGTGTTGCACGCCTCCCAACTTGGGTACTTTCGTCTTCGAATTACTTTCAACCAATGTATCACCTGATAAAACACTGGACTTTTTTACATATGATGTACGAAAACCGAAAAATGGTTTCTCAATTATGTAATAAGAAAGACTACTTACAGCGATAATTGTTGGCAGCACCGCAAACAGAAACAACCAGTACCAGGACACTTCTAAATCGGCTGTAAACCGCCCAAAAATCTGGACGATTGGAAAGTGCCATGCATACATAGAAAAACTGATACCACCCAAATAGCACAAAACGCTATCTAGAATTCGGGGCATCTGCCACCGCTGTTGAAGGTAAGCGAGAGCTAGACCTGCCCATGCCAATGCCTCGATAGTAGGCGAAATGATCCATATCGGATTGTAAGCTGATGCGTCACCATAATAGCCGCCGTGAGTTATTCTAGAAAATAATACAAACCACAAATAGACACCAACTACTGATAAAACCAAAGCAACTGGCGAGGAAAGCAGGCGGCTCCTCGATTTAAAAATTATCGCCATCAACATGCCGATACAGAACTGATCGATGCGCCCAACAAGAGTCGAATAGGCCGCATCAATCACCGTGGTGTCGCGAACAAATAGCAACACTCTGACAGCCACGGCTAGAACGACCACACCTAAAACATACCGAGCGCCATATCTAGACATAAACGCAATGAAAAAAGGAAATATCAGATAAAACTGAAATTCGACAGCTATCGTCCACAAATGTGGAAACTTTATCGAGCCCATAAAATGACCAACGTTTGCAAGCGGCGATATCAGTTGTAAAAATTGGAGAAAATCAACTGTTCTATTGCTAGCATACGCAGCAATAAAAATCATGGTTAAGTACAGTGGATAAATTCTAATAAAGCGATTATAGACAAACTTTCTGTAATTAAGCTCCTTCCCATGTGCAATTATGGTAAGAATAAATCCGCTAAGCACCATGAACAAACTGACGCCGGCCTCACCTTCTTTTACGAAAACCGTCAATGGGTTAAGTGAAGGGGTAAGCGCAGGACCTCCATGAAAATGATATGCAGCAACAAGTAGCGCGGCAAAAAAACGCAAATGATCGAGGCGTGAAAGGTATGCCGTATTTTTTGATATCACTGTCTTATCTCTCGGGCCTGAATAAAATTTATATTTTAGCTTTAGCTCAAACTGCTACCTGAACGCTAGAAAAACGATTCGCCAAAGACCTACCTAACAAGTGGGCTCTTGATTCTATAGTGTGGTGCATAAACGTAGCTATAGCTATTGATGCAGCCATCGCAAACAATATACATAGCCATGCCGGCACATTCATTCCAGCCAATACGCGCTGAAGTGCGTACCCGAAAACACCATGAATTATGTACAGAGGGAAACTAATGTCAGCTAAGAAATTAGTAATGGATCGTGATTTTAGGATTTTTGGATATGTGAACGCCAAAGCAAAAACAAGAACTGCCAATCCGTATGTCCAGAGAAGAGTAAAAGGTACAGTTTTTGCTCGCCACCAGATTGCTGCCATTGAAATAAACAGCGCAACGACAATTACCACAAAAAGTTCAGACCTTATTACACCCCTGTAAAGAAAATTAAACGCGACTCCAATAAACATAAAATTCAAATATTGATTAAAAGCACAGAATGTATAAAGTTGACCTGAAAACGATGCACCTGACTTCAGCGCTTGATCTACACCAGGAGCTAGCAAATACGCAGGAATCGACAGTAAAATGGGAATTATAAAAACAGCTGTACTATTTTTGAAGAATAAACGAGAAGCCAAAGCACACACGATATAAAATTTCACCTCAACATCTAGAGTCCAGATTATTCCATCGATGCCAGCAACCCAAACTACATCACGCAAGCCAGGAAAATAATTAAAAAGGACTACATGAGATTCAAAAGGAAACGGACGACCATAATGAATACCACAGGTCACAATGACTAAGAGGGAAAAGGTTAAACCAGCCGCATAAGTGGGATAAATCCTCATAGCGCGACCGATCAAAAAACCTTTCCAATCTGTTTTAGCAAAAGAAAATGGGATAACAAAACCACTTATCAGAAAAAAAATTGCAACACCAAAAATTCCGAAGCTGAAAGGATCAAGAAAATTCAGTGCATATATATAAGAAGGAGTAACTACACTTGCGGGCAATGGCATCGCATTTGGCAAGCTAGTAGCAACATCCCTATGTTGCCAAAATATCAAATAGTAATGACCAAACATCACCATTAACGCGGCAATCCCTCTAAGCGTATTCGCAAATTCAATTTTCGTAGGCTGCAGCACTATCTTCTCTCTACTTTTTGAATGAACCTGATTTTATAAATTTGTGAGTTCAATCTCAAAAAACCAAGATCGAATTCTTATCTTTCATCATATGCGCTACTAATTCAAGCCTTTCGACAATCTTCAAAAAAATCCGCCTCAAGCCCATTTTAGTCTGGTTACTTTAGTTAGATGAAAATACACGCCTATCAGCACTCAATCAGTTACCCAACTCAATATCTAAATCTTGCTACGTCAACAGTAACTTGTATACCTCACTATAAGATTTAACCATATCGTCGCCCTTGAATTTATCATTGAATCGACTTAAAGCCCTCTCCCCCATCTGCACTGCTTTGTCTGGGTTATCCCATAATTTCATCATTGCCCTAGCGAGAGACACTCCATCGCCCGGAGCGGCTACGTAACCAGTTTCACCATCAATATTTATGTATGTAGTACCCGTACCGATTTCGCACGATATAAGTGGTTTCCCAAACATGGCACCCTCTAATAAAGAAATCCCGAAAGCTTCAGATCTAAGATGAGAGGGGAAAACCAACGCAAAACACAAACTCATGAGTACAATTTTTTCGCTATCTGGCAGTGCTCCGACAAAAAAAACATTGTCAAGACCTGAATTTTTTGCCCTTTGTTTTAGATTCTCTTCCATAGGGCCTTTCCCAACAATTACTACTGGTAATTTTGTCTGACATGCAGCTTCCAGTAGAAAATCTAGCCCTTTGTAGTAACGAAGCGCGCCAACAAAAAGAAAAAACTGCTCTCCCAGCCTCTCTCGCCACTGGTCCGCTGTTGTCGCATTCACCTCAGGGTACGTGTTCCGATCTATGCCAATAGGAATAACTTTAACCTTACTTTTGTATTTCGTCAGCACGTCACTGCTTGCAACGTAGTTAGGCGAAGTAGCAACAATGACATCTACACTGCGAAGAAAAGCATGCAGTAGTGGACCGTAGAGCTTTAGCAGGGACTTCTGCTTAACGATATCCGAGTGATAAGTCACAACAGTTGGCTTCTTGACCCTTGTCAGGAAATGCACCATATCCATGAACGGCCACGGAAAATGGTAATGGATAATGTCCGCTTGCTCTGCGAGCTCGGCGAAATCCTTGAAAGCTCCGATCGAGAATCCAGTGGATGCAAACTGAAAGTTTTCAAATGAACGATGCGTTATATGGTGTGCGAGCTTTTCGTTACGCATAGCGCCACGAGGACTGAGGTATAAAACTTCAGACTCTATTCCGTTTTGTATTCCGCCTTCAGCGAGCTGAAAGATGACCTGCTCTACCCCGCCCATCGTGTCGGGGTAGTAGGTTTTGAAAAAGTGCAGGACTTTCAACGTGTGCCCCCGAGAAACTTCGCAGGTACGCCTACATACGTGCCGGCAACCTCAAGATCACGATGAGCACATGCGCCCGCTCCAAGCATGACATCGTCTGTAATCTGAAGGCCGTCGATTACCGTTGATCCGGCGCCCAGGAAACAGCGGTCGCCGACACGACTCCGACCGGCAACGACGGCGCCCACAGAAACGTGGCTGAATTGGCCCACGCTGCACTCGTGCTCAACGATAGCTCCTGTATTGATAATGCAGCCGCGCGCCACCGAAGCCATCGGCCCTACATGTGCATGATGAGCGATGAAACACCCTTCGCCGATTAGCGCCCCGATGCCCACGGTTGCGCTGGGGGCAATGAGTGTGCCCAATCGAAACCCTTGCTGAATTGCCCAATCGCATTGCTCCAGTCGTTTCTCATTATCTCCGGCAGCCGCAATGACAACCCAATCTGGGGGCAATTCAAAATCCATCGACGACTTGACTGGAAAAGAAGAAAACGACTCACCCGGTCTAGCATTGCTGTCGATAAAACACAGCTGTGATATACCTAAGGCCAGTGCGACATCGGCCACGCTCCGGGCGTGACCACCAAAACCGAGAATTAGTATCCCTGTGATTGAAGTCATACATCGGTACCCGAAGGACTAAAGCCAGTCGTAGAAATCGTTTCAAGCACCTTTATGTGCTCATTCACAACATCAGTCCAAGTTCGCTGAATCAGATGCTGATAAATGTTCTTCTGTAACAACAGAAGTTCGTCTCGATGTGAAAGACCCCATTCTATGCGGCGTGCCATATCCTCCCAGTCATAGGGGTCAAAAAATGTCGTATCCTGGAGCTCTTGCTGATTGAGTATTTCCTCGGTAACTGGAATTCGAGCCATGACTACAGGAGTATCAACTGACAGTGCTTCGGTAAAAGTGAAAGGACATCCACCCTCGCTCAGGCTGGGATTCACTGCCAAATCGGCCAATTTGTAGCAAGCCGCAAGCTCCTGCACCGTTAGGCCATGCAAACACAGAACATCGTTTTCCAGATTATTATCTTCAATAAATTTTTTGACTGACGGATAGCGCTCTGGATCACCCGTCAATATTAATTTATGACTAATAAATTTCTTTCGCAAAAGAAACTCATACGCTCGCAGTAGCACAAACAAGTTTTTATTAGGCCGAAACTGACTGGCATAAAACAAAAACTTGAAAGATGTATTTGAGAAACCCACCGTATAATTCTTATTGGAGGACTTGCGCATCGCACTACCAAGAAGCGTTTGTGAATAATGAAGCGACGTCGCTTCCAGATCCGCAAATCCTCGGGTTGTGACCCATTGGTTCAACATGTTCGGGGCATGGTGAATCACCGATACATTAGAAGCACGTATCGAGTACTGTTCGACCAACGTGTCCCACTTGATCGCGTTGCTGTAGGTGACGTAATGCTGCCCAGTCTGAATCGATCGGCGAACATCCTCATAGGTTTGCAAAAAGCGTTCGCCTCCCACACTAGAGAAACCGACGGGAAAATCCGATAGCACTACATCCGGCACACACATCAGACGTGGACGATCTATTTTGTTGAAGGCGGGCCAAAAAGCAGTAGGACTGTACCAAGCTTTAACATCAGCCAAGCTATCAATCAAATGAAGCATCCGCTCTGACTCGATTCTTTCCATCCGCTTATACAGTCGAAAAATAAAAGCGTCGTCCTTCGGCTGTCCAACTGCCCCTCGGGCCCGTGATAAATGGCGCCGAAAAGGCCGGGAAAGTCGTTTAAAAACAAACTTTAATTTTATGAAAAAAAGAACAATCAACCCCAGGATAATGATTGGGCTAATCAAAAGCGCAAGGCCTGCGAGAAAAAGCCCTTCTATCAGCAACACCGCCAAGCCCAAGTACGAATTCGTCGTAACTAACTGCTGCTCGACGTGATCAATGACAGCTTTTTTAATCGCTGAGACGCCATTGGAAAGCCTTTTGAACAGTCCAGGCTTGCGCTTACGTTTCTTTCGGGCTATGTAGGCTTCGTAAATGCGTAACACCATCGGCTTTTTCGAGGGGGAAACTAATTCAAAGCGCTCCTGTGAGACCCCTTCGCTGCGAAATAGATCTTCAAGACCTTCTTTCGACCAGCTCGGGCACACAAGGACAAAGCCCACGTCTTCTCGGTCGCTTGCACCTTTCAGAAAGGCAGCGAGGTATCTACCCAATCCTTCATGGCGCAAATCCAACCCTGGCGCGTAGGCCAGGTAAATACCATATTTATTTATAGACACTCTCGTATGACTCCCCAATATTGTGCCGCCAACTTCTCAACGCCTTGTTCTGCCAATACCTCAGGCGATGGAAGCAGGGCCTTCTTGGACAAGTAAGTCAATTCCATATCTTTTAACTGGTGCGCCATCTCTTTATAGTCGGAGGCATTCATCCAGGACAACTGCAGTGAAAATTGAACGTCCATCTCACGCATGGCGGGATAGTCACTGCTTAATGCCGGCACACCTAAGCTAGCGGCCTCAACAACACTGAATGAACCGTTGTCAATTTTACCGGCATGCCATAGAAACGCTGCATTCGCCAACGTACAACGGTATTCAAAGTCAGGGAGTTCGCCAAGCCATTTAACTTTCTCCCATAATGCGGCGCTGGTATTAACCAATGCAGAAAGAGACTTAAGGTGCGGTTCACTACTCTCTAGCATATTGTCAGTGTTGACCCCCGTCACATGACAGAAGAACTGACCTCCCAGAGCCTCATAATAAAATTTGAGCGCCTTCAGTGCATTCACATGATTTTTATGCGCGCCGGCATTAGTCGTCCACAAGAAATACTGCTGGTCGGGTGCCGACAATATTCCAGGTCCAACTTTTGAAAAGTCAGGAGCCAGCATAGGCACTTTAGCGATTCGATTCACCTCAACGCCTGCGTACTGAATAGCGTCCTGTTTCGTAAATTCAGTCGTTACAAGAAGCTTCTGCGCCCGACGCACAGCGCTAATAAAGTGTTCATCTCCACTTTTCGACAGTACCTTTTCATAGCGCTGGAGGTAGTCATAGACCATGAAAATGCAGGGCCGCAGAGGCACTAACGGAGCTTGAACACGATCAGAGACTATGATCCACGCGTCGCAGTCCAGAAGCTGTTTAATGCCATCATCCGGAACAACATATCTCACGGAGTCCGGTTCCCAGCCGTCGTGGCCTGCGTATCGCATGGCTCTGCGTGCGGTTTGCGCGTCGAGCGTTTTCCAGTGAAAAGTGCGAAGCTGAATTCTCTCATCCTGATCGGAAGGATCTTCTGCCTCATCATCAGCAGACTTCAAATGCAGGAGGACAACGTCGACATCTTCACCCCACTGTCTGCTCCCCTCATGCAATGCTTCCGCTAGCAGATGGGCCCCACGAAGGCTTCCCCCTCGATATTCGACAGGGACTACCACTGCGATTTTCTTGCGTTTGACTGGTCGCTGGCTTTGTTCCAAGCGACTGACTTCCAGCTCTTGCAGAATCTCCTTGAAGCTGCTTATCCAAGCGGCTTCACAGTTCTCTGCTCGCATCGGCTCCAGCAGTACCGCCTGGCTTTTGCGCACTTGCTCTGTAAATTTCGAATCATCATTCAAGATGCGACGAATTTTCTCTCTCGCTTCTTTGACAGACTCGCATCGACCAGGAAGGGACGTTCCCCCCATGCGATCCAAAATGCCGCCACTCATGAAGATTAATGGCATGCCGACGCGGATGGCTTCGAAGGGATGATAATGAATATGATTGGGTTCGCTTGAATGATAAAACATCACTCGCGACTCTCTCATATTGCGTTCATGTTCTTCGTGGGTGACAAATCCCAACACATTCGGATCATTCACTTCAATCGGCTGCGAACCGCCGATTTTGTAGGGCATCCCCTGCATATCCGAAACGAAATCTTCGTATACTTTTTTATAGTAGCTACTGAAACCAATGTCCGGGCACACGAAAAAAATGTGCTTCTGCTTTCCGTTCCAGATGTCATTGATCGCACAGTTATTCAGGCCCAGCGGTAAAAACGCTTTTCGTTTTTGCAGGTACATGGGCTCAGAATCGGCAAGATGATCGTACGCGATCCCCAACCAAAGACGTCGTCCGAGCTTCTTTACTGACTGCGTACCTAACGTCAGAATCTTCACGACCTCTGAGTAACTTAGCGTCTTATCCAGCCCATAAGCACGCCAAATGGCCGCACCGGTGAATGATCGTGAAACCTCATTCATGAAGCCTTTTGAGTGGCAGATGAAAAAACAGACATCGAAGTATTTATTGGCTATATCCCAAGCTTCTTTCGACGGCGCCACATACCAGTTCTGCTGGTTGAGAACCTCGAGGTCTTCAGCCGGGATAGTAAGGTTCGCATCTTCCGAATAATCGATGCTTGCCGAACGAAAACCGATTTCCTGTGGAAATGACTTTGGCAGAAAGAACTCTTTAACACCCAGGGATTTGAGCATTTCAAGCTCGAACTTACGAGCCGCACCATGGTTCAGCAGCCACATCACACGAAACGGTTTAGTTTGCATCAGCAAGTCCATTTATCTTCTTGTATTCGGCGATAGCGTCTGTTATCTCACCGTCGAACAACAACTCGCCATGGTGAAAGACCAAACCTCGGGTGCAGATGGATTGCAATGCACCGAAGTCATGAGAGGCCAGAACGAGTATTTCAGCCTTTTCGATCAGACTGGTGATACGTACTTTTGCCTTTGCCATAAAATTGGCATCGCCCGCACCAATAACCTCATCCAGCAGCAAAATATCGCCACCGACCGTGGTTGATATGGCAAAAGCCAGTCGCACTTGCATCCCGGCAGAGTACGTCTTTATCGGGTAATCAATAAATTCGCCCAGATCGGCAAACGCAACAATTTCGTCGATCTTCTCTCGCATGAACTTTGGAGACAGACCAAGCAACAGGCCGCGGTAGAGAATATTCTCGCGCCCCGTCGCATCCGGTTCGAACCCCAAGCTCAAGTCAAACAAGGAACGAACCTGGCCTTGTACGTCCAGTTCGCCGCTGGAGATTGGATACAGGCCAGCTACAGTCTTGAGGAACGTGCTTTTACCCGCGCCATTATGTCCCAGAAGCCCCACACGCTCGCCGCTGACGATCTGAACATTGATGTTCTTGAGCGCGTGAATATCGGCTACGTGATTAGTGGCTTCTTTTTTTGAGAAGATATTCGCCATCAACGACTTTAATGAACGCTCCTTATAAGCCGCGGCGGCGTAATGGAGGTTGACATTCTTTACATTGATCTGATTGATTTTATTCATTCTCATAGGTAAAAAATCACCTTCCGCTCTGCTTTGTAACCCACATACATCGCGATAAGACCAAAGAACAAAGCGGTACCCAAGCTAAAAGCATAGTTGGCAAGAGTCGGCCATTCCCCTTGCAGCAGTGGCGCTCTAAACAATTGGAGAATGTGATAAATCGGGTTGTAATCAACCAGCGCGTGCAGCCCACCGTTCTGAAACATTTTCGCTTCGAAGTACACTGGAGACACAAACCATAAAGACTGCATCACCAACCCGAGCGCGTGGGGAACATCACGAAAGCGGGTACTGATGTAGGAGAGAAGGGTCGATACGGGCCAGGCTATCAAGGCAACAACGGGGAATATCGTTAACGTCGCCAACCAGCTCCAGCCAAAATTCTGCGGCATCATGATCGCGACCCAGAGATAGAGGGAAACGCTGGCCAGCATGAGCACGATCGAGCTACCGAGCACTGTTCGCAAGGTATAAATTGCCAGGGGATGATTACATTGTTTAATGTAGGCATCTGCCTGAACGAAAGACAATGAACCGCCAACTGTATTAGCGGAAATGAACTCCCAAACGACGATCCCTGAGAGAACATAAGGAGCGTAAGTTAATACGTCCGTATTGAACAGCCGGCTAAACACCAGTGTCAGGAGTATTGTCATACCCAGTGGCTGGATAATTGACCACGTCACGCCAAAAAAAGACCTGCGCCAGCGGGAGCGCAGATCAGCTAGAGCTAGATGCACCCAAAAGTACCGAGCAGCCCAAACGCGAGAAAAATACGAAAACATTACTTCCCCTGAATAATTAAATTCGAAAGCCTGGACATTATTCGTCCTCTTTGAATTTTATGAGAATCGAGGCTGTTGCCAGCCTCAATCCCAACGCAACATCAGCTGGCAAAGTAAGATCGAATTTCTTCTACTACTAGCTGCACCTGTTCACGGGTCAGTGTTGGATAGCTCGGAAGGTTCATCCCTCGCGAGCTAAGGTCCTGCGCTACCGGGAAGGTTTCATCTGTCTGGCAGTGCGGCATGTTGTGAGCAGGCGCGAACAGAGGACGTGTCTCAATGCCCTTGTTCTTCAAATGATCACGCAATGCCTGACGCCGGGTCGGATCATCCAGCAGCACCGAGCACATCCAGTAGGAGTGACGAGTACCGGGTTGCTCTGCATGCATCTGCAGCGGAAGCCCTTCGAGCGCTTCGCGATACCAGTCCGCAACCTGCCGCTTCAGCGTGATGATCTCGTCTGCACGTTCCAACTGGGCAAGGCCAATGGCTGCACAGATGTTGGTCATCCGATAGTTGAATGCCAACTCGTCATGCCAGTATTCGCGGGTCTTGGACACGCCCTGGCTTTTCAGATGACAGGCTCTCTCGTGGATGTCCTTGTTCTTGGACACGACCATCCCGCCCTCACCGGTGGTAATGGTCTTGTTTCCAAAGAAGCTGAACGTCGCGACATCACCAAAAGTCCCTACATGCTGACCTTTGTACAGAGAGCCAAAGGCTTCTGCGCAGTCTTCGATCAGCAGCAGGTTGTGCTCTTTACACAGAGCAACGACTTCGTCCATGTCACACGCCAGGCCGTACAGATGCACGACCATGACGGCTTTGGTGTTAGGCGTAATGCGGCTGCGGATGTCTGGAACGCTGACGTTCCAGGTATCAGCCAGGGATTCAGCGTAGACGACGCTGGCCCCGGTTTGCATGATGGTGTTGACCGACGCCACGTACGTGAGCGTGGGAACAATCACCTCATCGCCAGGCCCAAGGCCCAAGGCAGCCATTGCCAGGTGCAGGGCAACCGTGCCATTGCTCACTGTGGTCGCATGGTCCGCACCGATGTATCGGGCAAACTCGCTCTCAAAGCGGGAGATAAATTCTCCGCGGGAGGAAATCCAGGTCGAATCAAGACACTGGTTTACATATTCCTTTTCGCGTCCGCCCAGAAAGGGCTGATATACCGGTATCATGCCAGCCCCCTCTTATTCTTGACCTTTGAAGTATTTGTAGCCGTGAGCCTGGACCAGTTGGTCGCGTTCGGCTTCACGCATGTCTTCACGCATCATTTCTTCTACCAGCTCGGCGAAGGAAGTAGCTGGTACCCAGCCCAATTTGGCTTTGGCTTTGCTAGGGTCACCCAGCAGGGTCTCAACTTCGGCCGGACGGAAATAGCGTGGGTCGACGGCAACGATGCATTTGTTGGTTGCGACGTCGTAACCTTTTTCCTCTACGCCCGTACCTTCCCAACGAATCTTGATACCGATTTCGTTCGCGGCGAGCTCAACAAATTGACGGACGGAGTATTGAACACCGGTCGCGATCACAAAATCTTCTGGTGTTTCCTGTTGCAGCATCAGCCATTGCATTTCCACGTAATCGCGGGCATGACCCCAGTCACGCAAGGCGTCCATGTTGCCGAGGTACAGGCAATCTTGCAGATCCAGCTTGATACGTGCCAGTGCACGGGTGATCTTGCGGGTTACGAAGGTTTCACCACGGATCGGCGATTCATGGTTGAAGAGAATACCGTTGCAGGCATACATGCCATACGACTCGCGGTAGTTCACGGTAATCCAGTAGGCGTACAACTTGGCGACGGCGTACGGGGAGCGCGGATAGAAAGGCGTGGTTTCTTTCTGTGGGATTTCCTGAACCAGACCGTACAGTTCCGATGTGGAGGCCTGATAGAACTTGGTCTTTTTCTCAAGCCCTGCGATGCGGATGGCTTCAAGAATACGCAGTGTACCCATGGCATCAGTATCAGCCGTATATTCTGGTGCTTCGAAGGAAACGCCAACGTGGCTTTGTGCAGCCAGGTTGTAGATTTCGTCCGGTTGTATTTCCTGCACGATACGAATCAGGCTGCTCGAATCGGTCAGGTCGCCGTAATGCAGCTTAAGATCGTAGCCTTGATTGTGCGGGTCGTGGTAGAGATGATCAATACGATGAGTATTGAACAGGGAGCTACGGCGCTTGATACCGTGTACCGAATAACCTTTTTTAAGCAGGAACTCGGCAAGGTAAGCACCATCCTGACCAGTAATACCCGTAATCAACGCTACTTTCTTGTCGCTCATTTTCTCACCAATTTAAATTAATCAATCGAACAGTAAGTCTCTATCAGAGAGCCAACTATTTGCTGCCCCTCACCTTCCTTCTGGAAGTGAGACCCGTTTTGTCATTCCATTCTTCTACTGTTCAGCAGTTCCTCAATTTCTCTAACTTTCAGCGCTACCAGCGCTGGGTCCCTTCTACTTTCCACATTCAACCTCAGCAGAGGCTCTGTGTTTGAACCGCGGAGATTAAACCGCCATTCAGGAAATTCCAGACTGACGCCATCGGTTTGATCAAGGTGCGGCCCTTGAGGTAAGTAATGTGCCAGGACCTCCTCCAGCGCCGCCGATACATCGTTGACCCGATAGTTGATTTCACCACTGCATGGATAGGCGTCAATGCGCTCATCAACAAGCTGGGCCAAATTCTTTCCGGACGCAGACATCAACGCCGTCACCAATAACCAGGGAATCATGCCGCTGTCGCAATAGGCGAAATCACGGAAATAATGGTGGGCACTCATCTCACCACCGTAGATCGCATTCTCCAGGCGCATGCGCTCCTTGATGAAGGCGTGCCCGGTCTTGCATTGTACTGAAACACCGCCCGCCAATCGAACCTGATCGATGGTGTTCCATGTCAGTCGCGGGTCATGAATGATCTTCGACCCCGGGTTCTTTTTCAGCAGCATTTCAGCCAGGAGCCCTACGAGGTAATAACCCTCGATGAATCGACCATTCTGGTCAAAAAAGAAGCAGCGGTCGAAATCACCATCCCAAGCCAACCCCAGATCGCAGCCGTGTTCCAGCAAGGACTGCTGTGTCAGGTCGCGATTTTCCGGCAGCAACGGGTTAGGTACACCGTTTGGAAAATTGCCATCGGGCTCAGCATTGATCATCACCCATTCGAAAGGCAGCCGCGAAACCAATTGCTGCAATACCGGCCCAGCTGCGCCATTGCCCGGGTCAGCCAATATTTTCAATGGCTTCAGTTCTTCGACATTGACGTAAGTAAGCAGATGCTCGATGTACTGAGACTTATCCAATTCGAATTGAATCTTGCCGGGAGTTGTCGCCAAAGCCCCCAGATCCCCAGCTTCCACACGATCGCGTATCGCATGAAGACCGGTATCACCACTGATCGGCCGAGATAGCGCCTTTACCAGCTTCATCCCGTTGTAGCCCTTGGGATTGTGGCTAGCAGTGATCATCACCCCGCCGTCAGCTTCGAAAGCACTGGTGGCAAAGTAGACTTCCTCGGTGCCGCACAACCCTATATCGATGACATTCGCGCCAGCCTCGATCAACCCACGCGTCATCGCTTCTGCCAGCATTGGGCTTTCGAGGCGCATATCCCGACCCAGCACAATATTCCTGGCCTGCAATTCAGCAACCAAGGATCGACCTATCCGGTATGCAACTTCTTCATTGAGATCGGACGGCACCTGGCCACGAATGTCATAGGCTTTGAAACATTGGGTTTTGATAGGGGTGTTCATACCGCTCTCTTGCTGAGGTAAATGAAGTGATGCCGCCCCGCGACTCACACGTCTGCGACAGACGGAAGCATCAGCCTAGATAAAACGCAAAAAAGCCCGGTCGGCGAGTACTACACCGACCTGGCTTGAGCAAGGCGCTGTTACTTGTCGGCGCGACCGTAGTTGTCATCGAAGCGCACGATATCGTCCTCGCCAAGATAATCACCACTTTGCACTTCGATCAGCACCAGGTCTATGACCCCCGGGTTCATCAATCGATGCTGGTGACCCGCACGGATAAATGTCGACTCATTTGTGTTCAACATCAGCTCCTGCTTGTCGTTGATGACCACGGCCATGCCACTGACGACGATCCAGTGTTCGCTTCTGTGATGATGCATTTGCAGGGACAGCGATGCCTTCGGCTTCACCACAATGCGCTTGATCTTGAAACGCTCCCCGTTTTCAAGCGTTGTATAAGTACCCCAGGGGCGATGCACAGTGCGGTGCAGCAGGTGAACCGTATGACTGCACGCCTTGAGTTGGTTGACGATATGTTTGACGTCTTGAGCGTGGTCCTTGTGGGCGATCATTACCGCATCAGGTGTATCGATCACCAGTAGGTCTTCGACACCCACCAGCGCCGTCAGGCGGCCTTCGCTATTCACATAGTTGTTACGCGATCCATGAGACAGCACTTCACCTTCAAAGCGGTTGCCATTCTCATCCGGTTCAGTCAACTCACTGACGGCATTCCACGAGCCTATGTCACTCCAACCGATATCGCATGGAATGGTCGCGACTTTGGACGACCGCTCCATCAGCGCGTAGTCGACGGAAATGTCCGGCACTTCGGCGAATGCATCGGCGTTGAGGGCAAGGCAGCGATATTTGGAAGACGAAGTCAGTCGTGATTGCTCGATGGTCTTGCTGACGGCGGCTACAACGTCCGGTGCATGCTCGCGCAGTTCTTCGAGAACCGTGCCAACCCGGAAGCAGAACATTCCTGAATTCCAGTAATAATTACCGGCGCTGACATAGGCTTGAGCCGTTTCCAGATTGGGCTTTTCGACAAAGCGGGCTACTTTCAGGCCACCCTTCAAAGGCTCGGCTTTCTGCGCCTCAATGTAGCCAAAGCCAGTTTCAGGATACGTTGGCTGAATGCCGAACGTGACCAGCCACCCTTCGGCGGCGAGCGCCATGGCGTTGGTTACGGCAGCAGCGAAGGCTTTTTCGTCTTTGATCAGATGATCTGCAGCCAATACCAGCATCTGGGCATCAGGCCCATGGGAGGCTTCCAGTTGCAGCGCGGCAGCAGCAACGGCGGCGGCTGTATTGCGTCCGAATGGCTCCAGAATGAAACCTTGAGCAAGCTTGGCTTTATTGACTGCGCCGTATTCATCTTCGGTCTTGAACAAGAGCTCGCGGTTGGTCACCGTCAGAATCTCTACCACACTCTCCAGGCGCGATGCGCGCAGAAAAGTTTTCTGAATGAGATTCTGGCCATCTGGCAGGTCCATGAACGGCTTTGGGTGAGCCTCTCGCGAAACAGGCCACAACCGGCTGCCTACTCCACCAGATAAAATTACGGGAATCAGTTCCATGCTCTAAGTCCTTAATCCCCACTTCTGGCAGATGCAACCAGCAAGCGGGGCTCAGTTATGTTTCCAGTCATCCCTGTATCGCCATCAACGCGACAGAATGACAGCTCATCTTTGATCCAAACCTTTCAAGCCCTATCCGCACTCGCTTCTCTAACGCTGCCACTCGCCCCCATCCGGTGGAGTCCGCTTGGCAACGACGCTTTCTCAATAAAATCAAGTCAATTCGAGACTCGAGTTCAGCGTCGAAGTAGGATGGATAATGCTGCCGGCCATTCTACAGCTAGTATCGGGAATTAATAACTCATGCGCCGACGGGAGACAAAAAAATCATTTGAAAACAAATAAATGCTGCATCTTGGGCCATCAAAATAACATCAACCATCAGCACCGATCAAATCTCAACACCTGCCGCCTTGAGAAGTTTTTGCAAATATTCACCATATGCGGTTTTTTCAAGTCGCCTGGCCTGACCCGCTAGCTGCGCATTACAAATCCATCCATTGTTGTATGCAATCTCTTCGAGACATGCCAGCTTCAATCCCTGGCGCTTCTCAATGGTGTGCACAAAATGACTGGCTTCGAGCAGCGAATCCGGGGTCCCGGTATCCAACCAGGCAAAACCGCGCCCCAGTATTTCCACCTTGAGCGCCCCCTGCTTCAGATAGGCGAGATTTACATCAGTGATTTCGAGTTCGCCTCGCGCGGAAGGCTGCAGGGCCTTGGCGATGTCGACCACGCGATTATCGTAGAAATACAGACCGGTCACCGCGAAACTGGATTTCGGCATGGCAGGCTTTTCTTCAATACTCAGCGCTTTCCCATCAGCATCGAACTCCACAACACCGAATCGCTCCGGATCGGATACATGGTAGCCGAAGACCGTCGCCCCGCGCTCTTGATTGGCGGCTGCACGCAGACTGTCGGAGAAGTGATGTCCATAGAAAATGTTGTCACCCAGAATCAGACAGCAAGGATCGCTGCCGATGAACTCCTCACCGATGATGAACGCTTGGGCCAAGCCGTCCGGGCTGGGTTGCTCCGCATAGGTCAATTTGATCCCGTACGCGCCTCCGTCACCCAGCAGCTTGCGAAAGCTCGGTAGATCTTCCGGTGTGCAGATGATCAGAATGTCGCGGATGCCTGCGAGCATCAGCACCGACAACGGATAAAAGATCATCGGTTTATCGTAGATCGGCAACATTTGCTTGGACACACCCAACGTCAACGGGTGCAGGCGCGTGCCCGTACCTCCGGCGAGAAGGATGCCTTTTCGTTTGATGATGGTCATTTGTCCAGGACTTCCGCGAGCATTCGGCTAACTCCACTTTGCCAGTCTGGCAAGTGCAGAGAAAAGCTGTCGCGCAACTTATGTGTATTCAAACGTGAATTCAGTGGACGGCGTGCCGGTGTTGGATAGTCACAGGTCTTGATTGGATTGATGGTCTTGACCACCAGTTGCTCGCCGCACGCCTGGGCGAAGCCGATGACGTACTGGGCGTAACCGTACCAGGACACCTCTCCGGCCGCTGCCAGATGATACAAGCCCGACAATTCGGGGCGCTTCAAAGCCTGCTGGAGAGAAAGCGCGGTAATGTCCGCAATCAGGTCGGCGCCGGTCGGCGCGCCGACTTGGTCATTGATGATGTTCAAAACTTCACGCTCTCTCGCCAATCGCAGCATATTTGTTGCAAAGTTGTCGCCGCGAGCGGCGTAGACCCAGCTGGTGCGGTAAATCAGATACTTGCAGCCACTTGCGATAATCGCCTGTTCGCCCGCGAGCTTGCTGACACCGTAGTGATTCAACGGCGAGGCTGCATCCGACTCGCTCCACGGTACCGAGCCACGACCATCGAAGACGTAGTCGGAAGAGTAGTGAATCAGCCAGGCACCAAGATTGGCGGTTTCCTCAGCAATCAACTGACATGCCAAGCCATTCACTTTGCTGGCCAGCTCGGATTCGGACTCGGCTCTGTCGACGGCAGTGTAAGCCGCTGCATTGACGATTACGTCAGGTTTGACTTCCCGAATCGTTGCCCGCAACCCGACGGGATCTGCCAGATCACCACACAGGCCGAACGCCGTGCCGCAATCCAGAGCAATCACTTGCCCTAACGGTGCGAGGGAACGCTGCAACTCCCAGCCCACCTGACCATTTTTCCCCAACAACAGAATTTTCATGGGCGATTCGATCGTTCTGTGTAGTGTTGATCGATCCATTGCTGATAGCTGCCACTCTTCACATGCGCGACCCATTCCGCGTTGTCGAGGTACCACTTAACCGTCTTGCGAAGCCCTGTCTCGAAGGTTTCCCTCGGCAGCCAACCCAGCTCACGCTGGATCTTGCCGGCATCGACTGCGTAGCGTTGATCATGACCGGGACGGTCTTGAACGTGGGTAATCAAACTCGAGTGTGGCCGATAGCGGGAGTTCGGACAGAGTTCGTCGAGTAGTGCGCATACCGCGCGCACCACTTCGATATTCTGTTTTTCGTTGTGACCACCAATATTGTAGGTCTGACCGACCTCCCCCTGAGTGATGACGTGATAAAGCGCACGAGCGTGATCCTCGACGTACAGCCAATCACGGATCTGTGTACCTTCGCCATAAACCGGCAACGACTTCCCCTCCAGCGCATTGAGGATAACCAGCGGGATCAGTTTTTCAGGGAAATGGAATGGTCCGTAATTGTTTGAACAGTTGGTGATCAATGTCGGCAGACCGTAGGTACGAGCCCAAGCCCTGACCAGGTGATCGGAACCCGCTTTACTGGCGGAATAGGGAGAGCTTGGCCGATATGGCGTAGATTCGGTGAACTGCACACTGGAGGTTTCCAGATCGCCAAACACCTCATCCGTAGATATGTGATGAAAACGAAAACCTGCCTTGCGTCCATCGTCCATTGCTATCCAATAGTGAAGCGCAGCCTCAAGCAAGGTGTACGTGCCAATGATATTGGTCTGGATGAACTCGGCAGGTCCGGAGATAGAGCGATCGACATGCGACTCTGCAGCGAGATGCATGATAGCGTCCGGTTGATGCTCATTCAGAATGCGATCAACCTGCTCGCGATCACAGATATCGACCCGCTCAAATACATAACGAGGGTTATCGCTGACTTCGGCCAAAGATTCGAGATTTCCAGCGTAAGTCAGCTTATCGACGTTGACCACAGCGTCGATGGTATTGGAAATGATATGTCGAATGACTGACGAGCCGATAAAGCCCGCACCGCCAGTGACTAGAATTTTCACGCGAAACCATACCCTTGAGTGACTGACAGAGCCGTCGGCAAGCACGGTCATTTGACGAAGCCAGCGCAGCAACCGAACAGCAATTAGGGCTTCATGTTGGCTCGACTAACGGATATGGACAAGCAGTGATGTAAATTCGACAGCAGCGCAATCAAACAAGCCGTCTACGCGACCCTCTGGATACCCGACCCAGAATCCAGCTAATGACCGGCCCGATCACCATGCCGATCAGCAGCGCCAGCACCATCACCACCGAAACAGGCAACTGTGGCCCCGCCCAACCAAGGAACAGCAAGATAACCGACTGCTGGTTCTCAAGTACGAACGCCAGGATCGCCAGCACCAACAGCAGGATGAATACCGCGAGCAATACACGCTTTACGTTACGCATCAGCAGTTCCTTGAATCACGGAGACGGTCAAAGGCCTTCTTCCTCTTCCTCGTTCACGCGATCGCGCAGTTCTTTGCCTGGCTTGAAATGCGGAACGAATTTGCCGTCAAGGCTGACGGACTGACCGGTTTTTGGGTTGCGGCCTACGCGCGGTGCGCGGTAGTGCAGGGAGAAGCTGCCGAACCCACGGATCTCGATACGATCACCGGTGGCCAGACATTGGGACATTTGCTCAAGCATGGTCTTGATGGCCAGCTCCACATCCTTTGATGAGAGCAGCCCTTGATGGGTGACAATTCGTTCGATCAACTCCGACTTCGTCATATTTTTCCCTTCTTTTTCAAGCAGCTAGGAAAATCGCTTCAAAGGTTTTAGCATGCCCGCGGGAATTTGAACAGCCCGATTTTTGACATCTTTCGATGCGTGGTGCAATGCCGGTTTCACCCTGGCCACCACATTTATTGCCTGTTACGACTTCACCTGCAAATAACCAACATGGTTCGTGTCAGATAGCCTGCAGGGTTGAAGCCGAACGGGAATTCATCTTCTTCCTTGGCATCGTCCGACCTGGCGACGACTTTATAGCCCGCCCCCTTACACTCCTTCGCTGCACGCTTGTGACATTTCTCCCAGCCTGAGCCCAATCCCGAACAATCAACCTCAATGCCGCTGACCCCGCGTACCGCATGGGTCTTGGCATTAGTGGTACAGCCCGCCAGTGTCAGTAATGCTATTGCGACAATGAGCTTGTTCATTCACTTCCTTATGCCAGGCGCCATGCCGAGCTTCGTTCGCTTGAGATCAAGACTAGCTGCAATTAAACGATTGATCCTGCTAAAGAAAGAGACATCCCAAGAGGGACATTTGTTTCATGCCATTACAGAAGCATCCAACACGGGCCTCTGAAGCACCAAACTCGATGTCTACTCCTGAAATAGGTTTACACCTATTTGACCCCAATGCTCGATATACCGCTTCAATCGCCTAACGATGCTTTAGATCTGAAAATGGTAAGCTTGCGCCTTTAATCCTTTCCGAAATGCTCATGTGTGAAATATTCCCTTGCCCTGCAGTAAAGGTTTTCGCGCCAAACACTCGAGGGCGTGATTTCGTCGTCGGCGATATCCATGGCCATTTCGAACACCTCTACACATTACTTAGAGCCTTGAATTTCAACCCTCAGGGCGATCGTGTTTTTTCTGTCGGCGATATAATTGATCGCGGCCCAAATTCGGAGATCGCACTCGCATGGCTAGGAACACAATGGTTTCATGCCGTCAGAGGCAACCACGAACAGGCGGCCGTGGAATGCGCTGCCGGAACTGGGAATATAGCCAAGCACAAGCGCACGGGCGGATCTTGGCTCTATGAACTTCCGGCAAGCATCCAGGCCGAGATCGTTAAGGGTTTGGAAGAGCTGCCCTTTATGATCGAGATCAACCTTTCGAACGGCCAGAAAGTGGGCATTGTGCATGCTCAAGCACCTGTATTATTAGACACAGATGGGTGGAACGAAGCGAAAGATCATATAAGCGGACTAAATGGCGCAGACGCCCAACGAAAGGCGCTGGCACTTGCTTTGACCGCGCGATCAAAACTGCAAGAGCGTGATCACGGCATAATTAGAGGATTGGACAGACTGTACGTTGGGCACTCAACCGTTCCGCAAATAACCCATTTAGGAAATGCCACATATATCGATACCGGTTGTTCTTTCGGTGACGGAGCCCTAAGCCTCGTCGAGTTGAACACCGGAGCGATGGCCGTGGTACACATGCGCGGGGCATCAGGTGAACAAAACATCGATATTAATGAAAAGTCTGTTCGTGAGTCCCGGCTCGCCAACCTACCGCCTTGCCATAGCGCCAACCCTGCACCTCCATACGCCGCCAGCGATGATCAGCAATAATGCCAGCACTCCGGTCAGCGCCAGCTACAGCGCAACGGAACCCGCGTCACCTTCCTAAAGAATGAGTGGCCGCCCAGCTTTAGGGCCTCTGGCACACGCACGCATAGCCCTGGTATAACCACGACATGTCCTTGCCATCGCTCACCCGATTGCGATGTTCCAGGCCACAGCGATCTGGCCGGCCAAGCTTTCGCCACGTGTCTTCTCAAAAGTATTCAGGCGTGAATATCGCGATCTTTTTCGGTTGTTGTCATAGGTTTCTCCAGGCAAAAGAAACCGCACAGGGCGGGTAGTGAGTAGTCCGAATCACAGATTGCGAGTGATCCAAAAAAAATCACTGCTGATTTGATCGACTAGCCTTACCACTCATCAGCCTTGTTGTAAGGCACAAAAAAGGGCGACCGAAGTCGCCCTTTTTTTACAGAAACTCAGAACTTAGTTCTGTTTTTCCATTTGTGCACGCAACAGGTCGCCCAGAGTGGTAGGACCAGCAGCTGGTTCCGAAGTCGCTGGCTTGTCGCGCAGGCTTTGGATAGCTTCTTTCTCGTCTTCAACGTCTTTCGACTTGATCGAGAGCTGGATTACGCGGCTCTTACGGTCAACGCTGATGATCTTGGCTTCTACTTCTTCGCCTTCTTTCAGAACGTTGCGCGCGTCTTCAACGCGGTCACGGCTGATTTCGGAGGCTTTCAGAGTCGCTTCGATATCGTCGGCCAGAGTGATGATGGCGCCTTTAGCGACAACTTCTTTCACGATGCCTTTAACGATTGCGCCTTTGTCGTTCTCTTGAACGTACTCGGAGAACGGATCGCTTTCCAGTACCATGATAC